>JASMAE010000052.1 GCA_030754475.1 Rhodospirillales bacterium | reverse complement strand
CGCGCGCGCGCGTGGGCTCGAGACGCTTCTCAGGCGCCGCATCGTCGTGCTCGACGGGGCCATGGGCACGATGATCCAGGCCGAGGGTCTGGACGAAGAAGGGTTCAGGGGCACGCGGTTTCGCGATTGGCCCGGGGATTTGAAGGGCAACTACGACCTACTGGTCCTGACCCAGCCCGACATCGTGCGCGACATCCACCGTGCTTTTTTCGCGGCCGGTGCCGACATCGTCGAGACGAACACCTTCAGCGCGTCGGCCGCCTCGCAGGCCGACTACGGCACCGAGGATCTCGTTTACGAGCTCAACCACGAAGGCGCGCGGCTGGCCCGCGAGGCCGCCGACGAGGCCGAGGCGAAGACGCCGGGGCGGCCCCGGTTCGTCGCCGGGGTCCTGGGGCCGACGAACCGGACGGCGTCGATCTCTCCCGATGTCGACGATCCGGGATTCCGGAACACGAGCTTCGACGAGTTGGCCGCAACCTACCGGGTTGCGCTTCGCGGCCTCGTCGAGGGCGGCGCCGACATCTTGCTCGTCGAGACGGTGTTCGACACCCTCAATTGCAAGGCCGCCATTTTCGCGATCCTCGGCCATTTCGAAGAGTTCGGGACGCGGCTGCCGGTGATCGTCTCGGGCACCATCACGGACGCTTCGGGTCGCACGCTTTCGGGCCAGACGCCCGAGGCGTTCTGGTACGCGGTACGCCACGCGCGGCCGCTCGCCGTCGGGCTCAACTGTGCGCTGGGGGCGAAGGAGCTACGGCCCCATATCCAGGATATCTCGAACATCGCAGATACTTTCGTGAGCGTGCACCCCAACGCCGGCCTTCCCAACGACATGGGCGAATACGACGATACGCCCGCGATCATGGCCGAGCTGTTGGGTGAGTTCGCCAGGAGCGGGTTCCTCAACGTCGTCGGCGGCTGCTGCGGGACGACGCCCGAGCACATCCGGGCGATCGCCGAGGCAGTGGAAGGCGTTCCCCCGCGCCAAATCCCGCAGATCGAGCGGCGCTGCCGCCTCAGCGGTCTCGAGCCGCTGACGATCGGGCCCGTCACCGGCTTCGTCAACATCGGCGAGCGCACCAACGTCGCGGGCTCCGCCCGGTTCAAGAAACTGATCGTCGAGGGCGATGACGCAGGCGCGCTCAATGTCGCGCGCGGCCAGGTGGCGAACGGCGCCCAGATGATCGACGTCAACATGGACGAGGCGATGCTTGATTCGGAAGCGGCGATCGAGCGTTTCCTCAAGCTCGTGGCGTCGGAACCCGACATCTCGCGCGTGCCCATCGTCGTCGATTCCTCGAAATGGTCGGTGATCGAGGCGGGCCTCAAGTGCGTTCAGGGAAAGGGCGTCGTTAACTCCATCAGCCTCAAGGAAGGCGAGGACGCGTTCGTCGACCACGCCCGACGGATCCTCGCGTACGGCGCCGCCGTCGTGGTCATGGCCTTCGACGAGAAGAGCCAGGCCGATTCCCATGCGCGCATGGTCGAGATCTGCACGCGGTCGTACCGCCTGCTGACCGAGCAGGTGGGGTTCCCGCCCGAGGACGTCATCTTCGACGCCAACGTCTTTCCCATCGCCACCGGGATCGACGAGCACGCCAACTTCGCCGCCGACTTTATCGCCGCCGTGAGCGAGATCAAAAGGACGCTTCCGTACGCGCCGACCAGCGGCGGCATCTCCAACATGTCGTTTTCGTTCCGCGGCAACGACCGGGTGCGCGAGGCCATGCACTCGGTCTTCCTGTACCACGCCGTCCAGGCGGGCCTCGACATGGGGATCGTGAACGCGGGCCAGCTCGAGGTCTATTCGGAGATTCCGTCCGAGCTGCGCGAGCGGGTCGAGGACGCGGTACTGAATCGGCGCGCAGATGCCACCGAGCGCATGCTCGAAATCGCGGAGCGCTACCGCGGTGAGGGCCGCAAGGTGGAGGACGACCTCGGCTGGCGCGAGGCCCCGGTGGCCGAGCGGCTGGCCTACGCCCTCGTCAAGGGTATCTCAGAGCATATCGTTGAAGACGCCGAAGAAGCGCGCCTCGCCGCGGAGCGTGCCATCGAGGTGATCGAGGGGCCGCTCATGGACGGCATGAACAGGGTCGGCGAGCTGTTCAGTTCGGGAAGGATGTTCTTGCCGCAGGTGGTGAAAAGCGCTCGGGTGATGAAGCAGGCCGTCGCGCATCTGGTGCCGTTCATCGAAGACGAAAAGGAGGCCGGAGCCGGCCGCGGCGCCAAGGGCAAGATCCTTCTCGCGACGGTCAAGGGAGACGTCCACGACATCGGCAAGAACATCGTCGGCGTCGTTCTTCAGTGCAACAACTTCGAGATCGTGGACCTGGGCGTCATGGTGCCTTACGCCAGGATCATAGAGGCCGCGCGCGCCGAGAACGTCCAGATGATCGGGCTGAGCGGCCTGATCACGCCGTCGCTCGACGAAATGGCGTCGGTGGCGAAGGAATTGACGCGCGACGGCTTCACTATCCCGCTTCTGATCGGCGGCGCGACCACGTCGAAGGTCCACACCGCGGTCAAGATCGCGCCCAACTACGCGGGCCCGACGATCCACGTGACGGACGCCTCGAAAGCGGTCGCGGTCGCGAGCGGGCTCACGAGCGCCAGTCGGTGCGAGGGGCTGATCGACGACGTCCGTTGCGAATACGCCGAGATCCGCGAGGGCCGCGCGCATGCCGGCGCACGGGCGCCCAGGCTGCCGATCGCGGAAGCCCGCGCGGCGAAGCCCGCCATCGAGTGGAAGCGCGCGAGCCCCCCGAAACCACGATTCCTCGGCGTCAAGAGCTTCGCGGACTACGATCTCACGGACCTCGTCGAGCGCATCGACTGGACTCCTTTCTTCCGCACCTGGGAGCTCAAGGGGACGTACCCGCGAATCCTCGAAGGCGACGGCGTCGGCGAGGCGGCGCGAACCCTGTTTGCCGACGCAACTGCGATGCTCGGGCGCATCGTCGCCGAGAAGTGGCTGACGGCAAAGGGCGTCGTCGGTTTCTTCGCCGCCAACACCGTCGATCACGACGACGTGGCGATCTACGCCGACGAATCGCGTGTGCATCCGCGTTGCGTGATCCATTTCCTGCGCCAGCAAATGGCGAAGGGGGCGGGGCGGGCGAATTACTGCCTCGCCGACTTCGTCGCGCCCAGGGAGACGGGAGTCGCCGATTACATCGGCGCCTTCGCCGTGACCGCAGGCATCGGTATCGAGGCGTGCCTGGCGCGGTTCGAACGCGCAGGCGACGACTATTCCCAGATCCTGGTCAAGGCACTCGCGGATCGGCTGACGGAAGCGTTCGCCGAACGCCTGCACGAGCGCGTGCGCGGGGAGTTCTGGGCCTACGTGGCCGAGGAGGACCTGGCGATCGAGGACCTGATCAAGGAGCGCTACCGGGGCATCCGGCCGGCGCCCGGCTATCCCGCGTGCCCCGACCACACCGCGAAGGCGACGCTGTTCCAGCTTTTGGAGGCCGAGAAGCGTGCCTCGATCACCTTGACCGAGTCGTTCGCCATGCACCCGGCGGCCTCGGTCTCAGGTTTCTATTTCTCCCACGCGGACGCACGCTACTTCGGCGTCGGGCGCATCGGCCGCGACCAGCTCGAAGATTACGCGCGCAGGCAGGGAATCCCCGTCGCCGAGGCCGAGCGCTGGCTGGCTGCGAACTTGGCCGCCGACGCGTAGGGCGCCACGGCCGCCTCGTCTTTTTCCTTGATCGGTGCTTGAATGGCGGCCGGTCGCGCCGCCCGCCCGCCGCGCGCTTCCACTTCGCCGCTTTCCTTATCACCGACCGTCCCATGAGCGACCAGACGAAAGACCCCGCCGAGGCCGCTTCGCCCGCCGCGACCGGTGAGCCCGCCCGGCGCCCCGCAAGCGACCGGGTAACCCTGATGGTGCTCAGCGCGCTCGCCGCCGTCTGCGGGACGGCCGTCTATTTCCTTCAAGGATCGGACGGCGTCGTCCAGTCGCTCCACGCCGACGTGGACCTGGTTGTGCTGATGATCCCGCGGCTGGCGGCGGGCGTACTCGTGGCCGGCTTCATCCAGGTGCTGATTCCCAAGGGCTTGGCGGCCAAGTGGCTGGGCGAGGGGATCGGGCTCCGCGGATTGCTGCTCGCGACCTTCACCGGCTTCTGCACGCCGGGCGGGCCGATGCTGTCGTTTCCCATCGTCGTCGCGCTCCGCGCCGCCGGTGCTGGCGTCCCGGCCCTGGTCACCTACATCACCGCGTGGTCGCTCTTGGGCGTACACCGGATTCTGCAGTGGGAGCTCCCGCTGTTCGGTCCCGAATTCGCCGCGGTTCGCTTCATCGCCTCGCTGCCGTTTCCGATCATCGCCGGCCTCATCGCCGCCGCTTTGGCGGCGCGCTGGAAGCACGCATAGGGGCGTACACGACCCGTGGAACCATCGCTTTTGATTCTCTGGACGCTGGCGTCGGTGCTGGGGCTCGCCGCGTTGTCGCGCGGGCGCGATCGTTTCGTGGCCGGCCTGCGGGTCGCGTACGATCTGGTCAAGATGATGATCGTGCGCCTGCCGATCGCGCTTTTGTTCGCGGGCTTCCTGAGCGCCCTTATTCCCAACAACGTCATCGCCGGGTGGACTGGCGCAGATTCCGGCATCACCGGCGTGTTCGTCGCGTCGGCCGCCGGCGGCTTGGTCCCCAGCGGCCCGTTTGTCTCGTTCCCCATCGCCTTGACGCTGTTCCAGTCGGGCGCCGGGCTTGCGCAGGTAATCGCCTTCGTGACCGCGTGGTCGGCCTTCGCCTTCCATCGCGTCGTTGTCTGGGAAGTGCCCCTGGTGGGGTTGCGCTTCTCGGCGATCCGGCTCGCCTCTTCGCTCGTGATCCCGCCCGCGGTGGGAATTCTCGCCATGGCGCTGCTCGCGCTCTTTTAGAGCGTTATTCACTCACGTGGAATCGCCCCGGCCCGCACCCCCGCCCGCGCCGTCCCTCACCACGGAATCGGTTCGCGGTCGCGGAAAAAGCCGCCGCTCGGCCCGCCGTCGGGAAGCGTCGCAAGCCAGGCGATGGTGTCCACCGCCTCTTCCGGTCGGCGGGTCGCGTTGGGGCCGCCCATGTCGGTGCGCACCCAACCCGGACAGACGGCGTTGACCAGGATGTTGGTGTCCTTGAGCTCGGCGGCGAGAATGCGGGTGAGCGCGTTGAGCGCCGTCTTCGAGATACGGTAGGGCGCCCAGCCGTCCTCGCAGGCGTGCGCGGACCACCAAAACTGGTTCGCATCGACACTGGACCGGTCGTTGACGTTCCCGAACTCGCAAACCGTCGCTTCCGGGTCGTCCCAGGGCCGCGTCGTGACCGTGCCGGCGCGCGCCGCGTACTCCCATTCCGATTCCGACGGCAGACGGTAGGCGGTCCTGCTCTTCAGCCTCAGCCAAGCGACGTAGATGTTCGCCGTGGTCCAGTCGGTGCAGACCACCGGATCGCGATCGGTCTGATCGAATCCCGGATCGCGCCACGACTTGGTGGTGTCCCACTTGAGCCCCGAGCCCGAAAACACCATGCATCCCAGGGTGGGCTCGAAGCCGGTGTCGGCGACGAAGTCGGCGAACTCGCGCTTCGTCACGGGGTAGCGCCCCAATGCGAAGGGTCGCGCGATGGTGACGGTGTGAATGGGCTGCTCACGAATCGCGAACCGGTCGCTCACGCCTTCGCGTTCGGCTTCTTTGTCCGACGAGCCCATTTCGAATCGGCCACTCGGGATCGCCACCATCTCCGGGCACTGCGGGCAATCGCGCCAAATCTCGCCTGCCGGGCGCGTCGCTGCTTCGGCGGATGCGGCCGTCAATGGCGCGCCGAGCGTCGCCGCGAACGCAAGCGCCAGCAATTTCGGTCGTAGAGTCACTTCAGCCTCGCCGCGCACCCTCGTGTTCCGCCCGACTGTGTCGCACCCGGTTGCGCCCAGCAAGAACATCGCAAGCTTCGGTGCCGCGTTGGCCGACGTGCGCCCTGGGGGCGGACGAATCGACGCCGCCGGCGGTTCGTGGCCGTCCGGTGGGCGCCTCTCTATACTCCGGCCATGACGCGAAAACCGACGCCCACGGTCCGCCTGCCGGACGCGCCCGCGCTGGTCGCCGGCGCCGGCGGCGCCGCCTGGATCAGCGTTGCGGGTGAGGTGGAGGCGCTTTCGCTCGACGAAGCGGCGGCGCGCCTTCGGGCGGGTGCTGCACCGCTCGTCTGTCATGCCCGCGCCTTGGCCCGGCGGCTCGGTTTGGGATCATTCGCGGCGCTCGATCTCCTGGAACTCTTCGCCTTCGCGCGCCCGGCGCGGTTCTGTCTGCCGACCCCGCACGGGCTGGCTGTGGCGCTCGGGCTTCCCCCTCCGTCTGGGCGAAACCAAGAAGCCGAGGTTCTTTTTTCGGCCGCGCGGGTCCTGCTTTCCGGCCTCGCCGCGAGCCAGCGTCCCGCGGGCGGGGACGCGCTTCGGCTGGCGACCGCGATGGCGGGCGCCGGTTGGGCGTGGGGCGACGCCGTCCTGAGGGCGCTAGGTGGTGAAGAGGAAACGCCGCGTCACGACCTCATCGACGCGTTTCGGGTTTGGCAGGGTCTCAAGGAATGGGACGACCGGGGATCGGAGCCGCCGCCGGATAACAAGCCGGTGGAGCCCACCGAGGCACGCGCGCGGCTGGTTCGACTGCTCGGGCCCGACGCCGAGGACCGGCCTCAGCAGGCCGAGTACGCGGCCGAGGTTTCGGTGGCGTTCATGCCCCGCGAGCACCGCGGCGAGCCTCGCTTCGTGGTGGCGGAAGCGGGAACGGGCGTCGGCAAAACGCTCGGATACCTGGCGCCCGCGAGCGTGTGGGCCGAAAAGAACCGGGGGCCCGTCTGGATCAGCACCTACACACGCAACCTTCAGCGCCAGCTCGATTCGGAACTCGACCGGCTTTTTCCGGATGTCGGCGCCAAGCGGCGAAAGGTGGTGGTGCGCAAGGGCCGAGAGAACTATCTTTGCCTCCTCAACCTCGACGAGGCGATCACCGATCTCGCGTCTGGGCGCGGCGACGCAATCGCACTCGGCCTGATGGCACGGTGGGCGGCGGCGAGCCGCGACGGCGACATGGTGGGCGGCGACTTTCCGGCTTGGCTGACGGAGCTGGCAGGAAGGGCCGCGACCGTCGATCTCACCGACACCCATGGAGAGTGCGTCTATTCCGCGTGTCCGCACTATCGCAAGTGTTTCATCGAACGGACGGTGCGCAGCGCGCGGCGCGCCTCCATCGTGGTCGCGAACCACGCGCTGGTGATGGTTCAGGCCGTTCTTGGCGGTGGCGACGAAGCGGCCGGGGCGTTTGTGCCCACGCGCTACGTCTTCGACGAAGGGCATCATTTGTTCGAAGCCGCCGACTCGGCGTTTTCGGCGCGCCTCACCGGCCGTGAGACGGCCGAGCTGAGACGCTGGATCCTCGGTGCCGAGGGACGCCGACGTTCGCGCTCGCGTGGCTTGCGCGCGCGGATCGAAGACTTGGTGGCGGGCGACGAAGGGGCGCGCGACGCCCTGGCTCAAGTCGTTCGCGCCGCCCGCGCCCTGCCGGGCACCGGTTGGTACGGGCGGCTTGCCGATGAGATCCCGGTCGGTCCCGCCGAGAGCTTCCTCGCCCTCGTCCGCCAGCAGGTTTATGCGCGCGACTCCGACCCGCGGGCGACCTACGACCTCGAATGCGAGACGGCGCCGCCGGTGGCCGGACTGTTCGACGCGGCACGTGCCCTCGATGCGGCCCTGGCGGCGATCGAGCAGCCCATGGGCGTTCTCGTCGCCCGGCTGGCGTCGCTATTGGATCGCGAGGCCGACGCGCTCGAGACCGCGCAGCGCCTTCGCATCGAAGCGGTCTCGCGGGGGCTGGACCGCCGCGGTGGTCGTATGATCGCAGCGTGGCGGTCGATGCTCCGCGCGCTCGAGGCCGAGGCCCCGGAACCGTCGTTCGTGGACTGGTTCGGCGTCGCGCGGGCCGACAGCCGCGATCTCGACGTCGGATACCATCGGCACTGGATCGACCCCACGCGGCCGTTCGTGGACTCGCTGGTCGATTCGGCGCACGGGGTTCTCGTCACCTCGGCGAGCCTGGGCGATTCGACCGGCGACGCCGAGGCCGATTGGGCGGCCGCCGAGCGGCGCACGGGCGCGAGCCACCTGGCCCGACGAGCGGTGCGCGCGTCGGTCGCCTCGCCGTTCGATTACGCCCGCCACACCCGAATCCTCGTGATCACCGACGTCGCGAGGAACGACGCGACCCAGGTCGCGGCGGCCTATCGCGAGCTTTTCCTTGCCGTTGGCGGCGGCGGACTCGGGCTCTTTACGGCGATTGCGCGGCTGAGGGCCGTGTACGATCGAATCGCGGCCGCCCTCGACGAGGCGGGGCTCGTGTTGCTCGCCCAGCACGTGGACGCGATGGACACCGGCACTCTGATCGACGTCTTTCGCGCGCAAGAGGATACCTGTCTTCTGGGGACCGACGCGGTTCGCGACGGAATCGACGTCCCGGGCCGCTCTTTGCGCCTGATCGTCTTCGACCGCGTGCCCTGGCCGCGCCCCGATATCGTGCACCGCGCGCGCCGAGGGACGTTCGGTGGAAAGGCCTACGACGAGATGCTTGTTCGTCTGAGATTGAGGCAAGCCTATGGCCGGTTGGTGCGGCGCGCGAGCGACCGCGGCGCGTTCATCATGCTGGACCGGGCGTTGCCGTCGCGGCTCGGGCGCGCGTTTCCTCCAGGCGTTGCGATCGAGCGCGTGGGACTCGCCGAAGCGGTTGCAAAACTCAGCGCGTTCCTCGGCCCGAGCTAGAGCGGATCGCCATCGGCGAAACCGAGAGACCACGATCTGGTCTAAGTCGGCGCGGCGTCTCGCTTCCGGGCTTGACGGTTCCGCCGATGCCGCGCTTTATGCGCACAGCATCGCGCCGCTTGATCCCATGACCGCCATCAACCACCACACCGCCCTGATCTACGTGATGGTCATCGTCTCGGCCGCCGACGGCGAGATGACGGACGCCGAGCTTCACGTCATCGGCGAGCTCACCCGGCTGCTGCCGGTGTTCGCGGACTACGAGAAGGACCTGCTGCCGGCCACGGCCGAGGCGTGTGCTGTGCTCCTCGACGATGAAGACGGCCTGGAGAACGCTCTCACCATGATTAAGGAGGCGTTGCCCGCACGCCTGAAGGAAACGGCCTATGCGGTGGCGTGCGACGTGGCCGCGGCGGACGGCGACGTCCACCAAGAGGAGCTACGCCTGCTCGAGATGATCCGCCATCAGGTGGGAATCGATCGTCTGACCGCCGCCGCCATCGAGCGCGCCGCGCGGGCGCGCTTCGCGACGGCGTAAGCGCCGCATCGTTAAGCGCGCGGAACAGTCCTGCGCTTCTTCGGAAGTTGCAGCTTTCTTCGATGTCTACAATGAGAAATGCGGACTAGGGGAAGCCCGGAGAGAGAAATGCGGGATTGGGAAGACCCGGCACCCGCCTATCGCTGGATTCTCTTTTGCAGTGATTTGCCGACGAACGGCGCACAACCATACAAAAGTTCCCAGCCACGCGCCGAATGGTGTGGCCGGAAGGTGAACCTCAGATTGGCCTGCTGAGCAGCCTCAAGGGCCGATTTGGCCGTATTCCTACCGGGAAAAAGGTCGTCGAGCCGACCCGTCCACCGTAACAGCGGCGTTGCCGCCGTGGGGGGCGAGGGGATTTTCACGACCTTCCGAATCGCCGTTTCCGACGAAAACACTTGGGCGCCGATTGGCGGGGCTGATCCGCACGGGCGCCCGCGTCGACCGCGCGTGCCGACGCGTTACATCATCATGTCGCCTGGACCTCCCGGCGGCGGGGGCGGGGGCGGGTCCTTCAGTTCCGGGATTTCGGCGATGCTTGCCTCGGTCGTCACGATCAGTCCGGCCACCGAGGCGGCGTCCTGAAGCGCGGTGCGCACGACCTTGGTCGGATCGATCACGCCAGCCTTGATCAGGTCGCGGTATTCCAGGGTCTCGGCGTCGAAGCCGTGCATAAACACGCCCTTTTCGAGAAGCTTACCGGCCACCACCGCGCCGTCGACGCCGGCGTTCTCGGCGATCTGGCGCAGCGGCGCCTGGAGCGCCCTGCGAATGACGTTGACACCGACTTTCTGATCGTCGTTATCGACCACCAGCTTGTCGAGTGTCTTGGCCGCGTACAGCAACGCGACGCCGCCGCCCGGAAGGATGCCTTCTTCAACCGCGGCCCGGGTCGAGTGCAGGGCGTCGTCGACCCGGTCTCTGCGTTCCTTGACCTCCATCTCGCTGGCGCCGCCGACCCGGATCACTGCCACGCCGCCGGCGAGCTTCGCCAAGCGCTCCTGCAACTTCTCGGAGTCGTAGTCCGACGTAGTTTCGTCGATCTGCGCGCGGATCTGATTGCAACGGTCGGCGATGGCGCCCTTGTCACCAGCGCCTTCGACCAGGGTGGCCTCGTCCTTGGTCACGATGGCCTTTTTCACGGATCCCAGCATATCGAGTGTCACGTTTTCGAGCTTGACGCCGAAGTCGTCGCTGATCATCTGGGCGCCCGTGAGGATGGCGATATCTTCGAGTATGGCCCGACGCCGATCGCCGAACGCCGGCGACTTGACCGCCGCCACCTTGAGGCCGCCGCGCAGCTTGTTCACCACCAGCGTCGCCAGGGCCTCGCCCTCGATGTCCTCGGCCACGATGATCAGCGGACGGCTGGATCGGGCGACGGCTTCAAGAAGCGGCAAGAGCGGCTGCAGGTTCGATAGCTTCTTCTCGTGCACCAGCACATGCGCGTTCTCGAGCTCGCAGATCATCTTCTTGGCGTTGGTGACGAAGTAGGGCGAGACGTAGCCGCGGTCGAACTGCATGCCTTCGACCACTTCGAGTTCACTTGTGAGGCTTTGGGACTCTTCGACCGTGATCACGCCCTCGTTGCCGACTTTCTCCATGGCCTCGGCGATCATCTCGCCGATCTGGCGCTCGCCGTTGGCCGAGATGGTGCCGATTTGGGTAATTTCGCCCATGCCCGCCACCGCGCGCGAACGCTTGTGGAGCTCGGCGAGCACGGCTTCGACGGCGCGGTCGATCCCTCGTCTCACATCCATGGGGTTCATG
>JASMAE010000051.1 GCA_030754475.1 Rhodospirillales bacterium | reverse complement strand
AGGGATTGCCGCGGGTCGCACAGGAACTCCACCGGCTCGCCGTTGATGATGGTCGAGACGTGATCCTTGATCATGATCCGTTTCCTGCCCTTTGCTTCGCGATCAACGTTGCCCGGCGCACCAGCACGCCGGCGATCTTGGTGCGGTACGCGACGGTGCCGCGCTTGTCGTCGATGGGATGACACGCCGCCCGCGCGGCCGCGGCGGCCCGCTCGAGCGCCGCTTCGTCGAGGGTCGATCCGATCAGCGCGTCCGCCACCTCCGCCACCCGCAGCGTCCGCGGCCCAATCGCGCAAAGGGCAACCCGCGCGTCCTTGCAAAGGCCGTCGCCGTCGAGGCTGAGGTTCACGCCGGCACCCACCACCGCGATGTCCATCTCGGTTCGCGGTATCAAGCGTAAGTAAGCGTCTGCCGAACGCGGCGGCCGCGCCGGCAAGCGGAAATCGACCACGATGTCACCCTTGCCCAGCACCGTCTCGCCCGGCCCGGTGGCGATATCCTCGACCGCCATCTCCCGGCGGCCCGCGGGTCCGGCGATGGTGCAGGTGGCCGCGGCGGTGATCATCGCGGGCACGCAGTCGGCGGCGGGCGAGGCGTTGCACAGATTGCCACCCGCGGTCGCGCGTCCCTGGATCTGGGTCGAGCCCACCAGCTCCATGGCCTCGACGACGCCCGGCCAGGCCCGCTTGAGCTCCGCGTGTTCTCCGAATTCCGCGCCAGTGACCGCGGCGCCGATGCGAAAGCCACCGTCGGCTTGCACGATCTCGCGCATCTCACCGATATGCTTGATGTCGACGACGAGCGCGGGCTTCACGAGACCCGCGCGCAACTGGACAAGAAGGTCGGTGCCGCCGGCAAGCACGCGCGCATCCCCCTTGGCGTTCGCCAGAAGAGCGACTGCTTCCTCAATCGAGCGCGGAGCTTCGTAACGCATGGCGTTTACCTCGCCTTTTCCCAGAGCATCGGCGTGGGCCATTCTCGGGACTTGGGGAACGGAGCGGCCTGTGGCGAACGCTCAGGGGCCGAGCCGATCATGATCGACCTTATTTACTGGTACAGGGAGGTCACAGTCAAATCGGTTGCTGCGGGCGGAGATCGCCGCCGGAACGCCGCGCCTCCCTCGATGCGCGCTCATCGGCTGAGCAGGCGGGCCACTTCATCGTGCTCGTAACGCGGAAGCGCCCGTCCGCCTTTGATGCGAACGCTCGATCCGTGGCCCGCGCGGGCGATTACGGCGGTCGGGTAGGCCGTTTCGAGGACCTCGATGGCGGCAACCGCGAGCGCCGCGGGAAACGCCGCGAGCAAGGTCCCCGAGGCGAGGACCCCCCATGGGTCCGCGTTCAACGCTCGGCACAAAGCGACGCCCGGGGCGTACCACAGCACCGCGTGGGCGGCGACGTCGCGGCCCGTCAGCGTGATGGGATCGGTGGTGGCGACGAGGGTGCCTCCTTCAACGCGAACGGCCCCCGCATCTTCGCCCGGCGCCGGGCCAAGCAGGATCTCGGGCGGCAGCGGAGCGCCCGCATCGAGCAGTTCGCGCAAAAGCGCGCCCGGAAGCTTTCCCGGCCGGAGCGTCCAATTCGTCATCGAGTCACTTCCGCCGCCAGTGTCATCTCGAGGGTGCCAATCGGGTTTGCGACTCGGCCATCTTCTCGCGAATGGCAATGAAGACCACCGAAGCGGAGATGATCGTCCCTCCGAGCCAGATGCCGATGTCCGGGATCTCGGCGAAGACCACGAACCCGATGATCGCGGCCCAGATCAGGGCCGTATAATTCACCGACAGCACGACCGAAATATCGGCCTCCTTGATGGCTTGCGCCATGCAAATGTGAAGGAAGGCCGAGAGGAATCCGATCGCCACCATGACGCCGAATTGCGGCCACGTCGGCATTTTCCAAACGATTATCGCGGCGACAAACGACAAGATCGTGGTGAACACCATCATGTAAAGGGTGATGGTGGTGCTGGACTCGGTGCGCGAGAGCACCTTCATGGCGATCATCTGACCCCCGATCACCAATGCCGATATGAGGATCAGGATCGGGCCGGGACCGAGCGCGATCATACCGGGGCGTAGGACCACCAAGGCGCCCGCGAAGCCGACCAACAAAGCGGCGATGCGAGCGTAGGGGATTCTCTCGCGGAGCAGCGCGAACCCCAGAACCGCCGCGAATAGCGGCGTCGTGAACAGAAGAGCCTGGAATTTCGCCAGTTCGGTCATGCTCAAGCCCAAAAACAGGGAGAGTATGGCGACGGAGGTGAGAACGCCGCGCACGGCGTGCAGGCCGAGGCACTTGGTTCGAAACGGAGCCCAACCGTGGCCGATAAACAACGGCGCGAAGGCCACGCACCCGAATATCGAGCGAAAGAACGTGATCTCGAAGGGGTGGAGCTCGGCCGAAAGATACTTGACCGTGGCGTTCAGCACGCTCGCGCAAACCGTCGTGACCAGCCATATACCCCATGCCCCGGAGCGTGCTCGGGCCACCGGCCATGTGTTGCGAAAATGGAAGAAAGAATGACCTCATGGAACGTAGGCGTTCACGAACTTCCACCAAAGCGCGTCGGTCTCGTTGTTGGCCGCGGCCCGGTCATCATCGCCAGAGCCGAGATTGCGAGAAGGCCGCGTCTCGTGGTGCTCTTCGCGGCGTCGTAGCCGATCGGCGGAGCGTACAGTGACGCGCGGCGGTGGGCAAAGAAGAGATCGAGGCTGCGGGCCCGGATTCAGTGGCGACGTGTGCGGGACTCGAAAATCGATGCCTGCGCGCGTGCGCTCGTGGAATAGTGCGTATCGCGATCTTCCTCATCGTCGTCTTGGTGGTCGCTGTGGCGATGGTTCGTCAGGGACACCTCGACCGCTTTGCACGTTGACGCCAAGCTTGGCGGCACAGCGCGCGTCATCGGTGGCGACACGATCGAT
>JASMAE010000050.1 GCA_030754475.1 Rhodospirillales bacterium | reverse complement strand
GGGATAAAGCTCGCGGCGGGTCGCTTGGTCGTCCATGGCGCGCGCAAAGCTAGCGCGCCCGCACCCGTTTGAAAAGCATTCCAAGGAAACGAGAGCACCCGCCGATCGGGCCGTGGCCGGCTCCGATCGCCCACCGCGATCCGCGCTGCGACCGGCGGCCTTGCGGGGGCCCGCACCGAGCGACGATAATCGCTGCCCGCCCGTCTGCCGGAGGATCCATGCCGTCCGCCACCGCCCGCCGTCCGGCCCGTTCCGTGCACTTGCGACGACGCGCAATAGCCGGGCGCGCGAGTTGGTTTGCGCTCACGGTCGTCTGCGCGGCCGCGCTTGGCGCGGAAGCGCTCGCCGAGGCGGATGTCCGGGCGCGCGTCACCGAGGTGGTGGACGGCGACACGGTGGTGCTGGAGCGCGCCGTCGATGGCGCCGACCAGGTTCGCCTGGTGGGAATCCAGGCGCCCAAGTTGGCTTTGGGGCGCGAGGGTTTCACGGCCTGGCCGCTGGCGGAAGAATCGCGCAGCGCGCTCGTCCGGCTTGTCGAGGGGCGATTGGTGCGGCTCGTCCCTGGCGACAACCCGGGCGACCGCCACGGCCGAATTCTCGCCAATCTCTTTGTCGACGACACCCTTTGGGTGCAGGGCGAGATGCTGCGCCTCGGCATGGCGCGGGTCTACACCTTTGCCGACAACCGGCTCCGGGTTACCGAGATCCTGGCCCTCGAAGGCGCGGCCCGCGCGGCCCGAAGGGGGATCTGGGGGCACCCCTTCTACGCCGTCCGCGCGCCCGCCGAGACAGGGCGCCACCTGAACAGCTTTCAGCTCGTCGAGGGACGCATCCTCGACGCGGCTCAGGTGCGCACCCGCGTCTATCTGAACTTCGGTCCAGACTGGCGGACCGACTTCACGGTGACCCTCGATTCCGCCGCGCGCCGGCTGTTCCGCGAGGCGGGCTTTGATCCGCTCTCGCTCGAAGGCCGCCGGGTCCGGGTTCGCGGCTGGCTGCGCGACTTCAACGGCCCGCTGATCGAGGCCACCCACCCCGAGCAGATCGAGGTGCTTGAGCCGTGAGACGGGCGCCGCCCAGTTCTCGCGCCCGCGCCGCCCTGGTCCGGGCGCTTCGCCCGGCGGCGCAGGCAATCGCTCTGATCGCGCCCTTGCTCGCGCTTTCGGGCTGCTCGATCAATCCGGCCACCGGCGAGCAGAGCTTCACGGCCTTCATGTCGCCGGCCGAGGAGCGCGAGGCGGGGCGCCTCGAGCATCCCAAGATCCTGAAACAGTTCGGCGGCGCGTACGACGACGCCGAGCTCGAGTCCTACGTCCGGCGAATCGGCGCGCGCCTCGCCAGTGTCTCCGAGATGCCCGATCTCGGGTTCACGTTCACGGTTCTCAACGACGATCAGGTGAACGCGTTCGCGCTGCCGGGCGGTTATGTGTACGTCACGCGTGGGCTTCTCGCCCTTGCCGACGACGAGGCCGAGATGGCCGGTGTGATCGCCCACGAGATCGGCCATGTCACGGCCCGCCATTCGGCCCAGCGATACAGCCAAGCGGTGGCGGCGAAACTTGGGCTCAGCTTGCTTGACGTCCTCGCGTCCGCGGCCGGGACGCTCACGGGCGCCACCGACGCCGCCTCGCTCGGCGCCCAGCTCTATCTGCAGAGCTATTCCCGCGAACATGAGCTCCAGGCCGACATGCTCGGGATCCGCTATCTCGTCCGCGCCGGTTACGACACAAACGCCATGACCTCGTTCCTGGGCGCGATCGAGGACCACAGCCGCCTGGAAGCGACCATCCAGGGCCGTTCCGAGGCGGACCAGCGGTTCAGCCTTCTCTCGACCCACCCGCGGACGCCTGAGCGCATCAGCCAGGCCCAGCGCCTCGCCGGCGCCACCTCGGTGCCCGATCCGCGGACGGCACGCGCGCTCTATCTCTCGTATCTCGACGGTCTCCTCTTCGGCGACGATCCGAAGTACGGGGTGCGGCGCGGCCGCGAATTCGTCCATCCTGACTTGAGGTTCCGGTTCGAGGTGCCCGAGGGCTACGCACTCGTCAACGGCCCCGAGCGCGTCGTGGCCCGCCACCCGAACGGCGCGGCGATCGTGTTCGACATGGTGCGGAGCGATCGCGTGCGCACGGTGCGCGATCTCGCGTCCTACGTCGGCCGCGATTGGGGCGCGAAGCTGCAAGGGCCGGTCGAACGGATGACCGTGAACGGCATGGAGGCGGCCACCACCGTAGGTTCGACACGCGTCCGCAGCGGCGAAGTCGACGTCCGCCTGATCGCGATCCGCGAGCGCACCGATCGCATCTATCGTTTCATGTTCGTGACTCCGCCGACGCTGACGGCGCGCGAATCCTTGGGCCTCAAGCGGACCACCTACAGCTTTCGCACGCTGTCGGCGGAAGACGCGGCCGCGATCGAGCCGCTGCGTCTCAGCATCATCACCGTGAATCCCGGTGATTCCGCGGCTTTGCTCGCCGAGCGCATGCCGTTCGAGCGGTTCCGCATCGAGCGCTTTGAGACCCTGAACGGGCTTGCGCGCGAAGCGCCCTTGACGCCGGGCGCGCGGGTCAAGTTGGTGACCGGCGGCGGCTCCCGGGTTCCCTATTAAAGCGGCGATTCGACGAGAACGGAAATGTCTTAGGCGGCGTCTGCCCAGCGGGCGAGCAGGCGGTCCAGGAAGGGCCGCGCGGCGCCGTAGATCCCGGGGATGGTGCTCTCGCGCGGGCCCGCCACGTTGAGGATCGAGACCCCGCATTCGGTGATCCAGCCGACGGCTTCGTCGGCGCTTCGATCGGGGTCGAAGCCCGCGGCCGAGAGATCGACGATCTTGAGGGCGCGGCCCATTTCGTGGGCGAATTCCCCGGTCAAGGCGGTCCCGCCGGTCGGCGAACCGCGGGTGACGATCAAGGTCGCGCCCGAATCGTGGACGTTGCGGCGGGTGCGCTCGGCGTAGTTGCAGCTTGCGGTCTCGTCGAGCGGATAGCGCGCCGGGATCGGTCCGTCCTCGGCCCGGCGCCTGGCTGGACACCATCCGCCGCAGGGAATCGCGGCATCAAGGGCGGCGTCCAGCGCCGCGCGGTCGACCCCAGTCTGGCCGCCTGAGCGAATCTCTAGAGCGTTAACCACTGAAGTGAAATCGTGCCGGCCCGCGCCCGCGCCCGGGCGGGCCAAGTATATCGTTCCGTGGGCGCTCGGGCGGGGGTGCGGGCTGGTGCCGATGAAACGGATAAAGCGCTGGGCGCGTGGGAAGGTTCACGCCTCGATCATCTCGAGAACTTCGCCGCCGGCGGCGAAGCAGGCGGCGACGAGCGATCCGCCGAACCCGCAACCGCCGTCGATGGTGGCGGCCACGGACCCGATCTCGACCCCGCGACGGCGGGAATCGAAGCCGCGGACGATCCGCTTGTACGTGCCGTAGCGAAATTCGGCGCGGTCGAAGTCGTAGCCGCCCCACCAGAAACTGTCCGCCTGCTCG
>JASMAE010000049.1 GCA_030754475.1 Rhodospirillales bacterium | reverse complement strand
GGTAGAGCTTCCGTTCGACGAAATAGGAGTCCTCAAGGGCGATTCGCTCAAGCTCCATGGCGAGGTCGAGCAGCTCGTCCTTGACCCCGAGTTCGCTCAGCACGTCGTGGCAGGCCTCCTGCATGACTCGGGCGCGGGGATCGTAGTTCTTGTAGACCCGGTGGCCAAATCCCATGAGCCGGAACGGATCGTCCGGGTTTTTCGCCTTTTCGATGTACTCCGGGATCCGCTTCGTGCTTCCGACCTCTTGGAGCATGTTGATGACGGCCTCGTTGGCCCCGCCGTGGGCGGGTCCCCAAAGCGACGCGATGCCCGCCGCGATGCAGGCGAATGGATTGGCGCCGCTGGATCCGGCCATCCGGACCGTCGAGGTCGAGGCGTTCTGTTCGTGGTCGGCGTGCAGGATGAGAATGCGGTCCATGGCGTGCGCCACTACGGGATTGACCTCGTAAGGCTCGCACGGCGTCGCGAAGAGCATGTGCAGGAAATTCTCGGCGAAACCGAGGTCGTTGCGCGGATAGACCGATGGCTGCCCAAGGGCGAACTTGTAGGCCATCGCCGCGATCGTGGGCATCTTGGAGATGAGCCGATAGGACGCGATCATCCGGTGGCGCGGATTCGAGATGTCGGTGCTGTCGTGATAGAACGCCGACAGCCCCCCCACCACGCCGCACATGACCGCCATGGGGTGCGAATCGCGCCGGAAACCGCGGAAGAAGAAGTGGATCTGCTCTTGCAGCATGGTGTGGTGGGTGATGTCGAAATCGAACGTGCTCATCTGCTCTTGATTCGGCAGCTCGCCGTAGAGCAGCAAGTAGCACACCTCGAGAAAATTGGACTTTTCCGCCAAATCGGCGATCGGGTACCCGCGGTAGAGAAGGATCCCTTCTTCACCGTCGATGTAGGTGATCTTCGATTCGCAGCTGCCGGTCGAAGTGTAGCCGGGATCGAACGTGAAGTAGCCGGTGTCCGAATACAGCTTGCGTACGTCGATGACGCCGGGGCCGACGGATCCGCTGAGGATCGGTAGCTCGAAGGTGCGACCGCTCGGGTTGTCGATCAAGGTGACCGTTTCCGCCGCGGCGGAGGCGGTTGCCGTTGCCTTGCTGTTCATGGCGATACCCCCTTGGTGTTTCCGCCGCCGGAGCCGTCGATTGCGTCCCCGGCGATTATCTAGTCAAGTGGCCGTCCGCGGCCCGATATTCAACTGTTCCGATGATCGGTCGCGAGAGCGTCGGCCAACCGGCCCAAAGATTCGTCCCGACCCAGCATGTCCATTACCTCGAAGATCGGCGGCGAGGCCTTTGCGCCCGTCAGGGCTGCACGCAATGGCTGCGCAATCAATCCCAGTTTCACCCCTTCCTCGTCCGCGATCCGCCGGGTCAATTCCTCGAGCCGTTGAGGGCTCCAATCCGGGATCTCATCCAGAAGTCGAGCGAGCCGACCAAGCCGCCCACGCGCTTCCCCGTCAAGGAGGCGGGCCGCATCGTCGTCGAGCGGAACGGGCCGTATTCGCGTGAGAAACACGGCGTTGTCGGCGAGTTCCGCGACGGTTTTTGCCCGCGCCTTCAGGGCAGGCATTCCCTTCAATACCCGAAGAACGGCATCATCCGCAAGATTTCCATCCAGAAGGGCGCCGAGCCGCGGGATCACGAGACCCATCAGTTCTTGATCGTCGCACACTCGCAAGTGATGTGCATTGATGCTGATCAACCGGGCCATGTCGAATCGCGCCGGCGACCGTCCGATGCCGCCGAATCCGAACCACGCGATCGCCTGGTCGGTGTCGATAATCTCGTCGTCGCCATGGCTCCAGCCCAGCCGCAGTAAGTAGTTGCGCATGGCCTGGGGCAGGAATCCGGACTCGCGGTAGGCCGCGAGGCCCACCGCGCCGTGGCGCTTGGACATTTTGGCCCCGTCGGGCCCGTGGATGAGGGGAATGTGCGCGAATTCGGGCGGAATCCAATCGAGCGCGCCATAGAGCTGGAATTGCCGAAACGTGTTGGTCAGATGGTCGTCGCCCCGGATGACGTGGCTGACCCCCGAATCGTGGTCGTCGACGACGACCGCCAGCATGTAGGTGGGGGTCCCGTCGGCCCGCAGCAGGACCATGTCGTCGAGCTCGCGGTTGGCGACCTTCACCTCGCCCTGCACGTGGTCCGCGACCACCGTTTGCCCCTCGTGCGGCATCTTCAGGCGTATGACGGGATCGATCCCGGGCGGGGCTTCGGCGGGATCGCGGTCGCGCCATCGCCCGTCATAGCGCACGGACCGGCCATCGCGCCGCGCCGTCTCTCGCATCTCGGTGAGTTCTTCGGGCGTCGCGTAACAATGATACGCGCGGCCCTCGGCGAGAAGGGTCCGTGCCACTTCGGCATGGCGCCCGGCGCGCGCGAATTGCGAGACCGGTTCGCCGTCCCAGTCCAGCCCAAGCCAGCGGAGCCCGTCGACGATGGCATCGACGGCGTCTCGGGAGGAGCGCGCGCGATCGGTGTCCTCGATGCGAAGGACAAACCGGCCGCCCGCGTGGTGGCGCGCGAACAGCCAATTGAATAACGCGGTGCGCGCCCCTCCGATGTGGAGGATTCCAGTGGGCGAGGGCGCAAACCGGGTGACGACCGCCATGACCCGTTCTGCTACAGTGAATTCCGGCGATTCGAGCCGCGCGGGCTCGTTGGCGCCCGTCGTGTAACACATTCCCCGGGGCCGTGCAGCAACAGCATTCGCCTCGAACGTGGTCGAAAGGGCGCCTGGTCTCGCGCCCGGCGGCCCTCGCGGCACGAGCGCTCCACGCATCGGTGCGGAGCGTCGGCTCGTGTTTCGTCGCGGAACGCGAGCGTTGGGCGCTCTGGCTTTCGGTCTTCCTCGGCTCGGGCGTCGCCCTTTATTTCGCGTTGCCCACGGAACCTCCGCTCTGGCTCGGCGCCGCCGGGCTTGTCGCGGTGGCCGCCGGGGCGATCGGTTTTCGACGCACCGCCCACGTTGCCATCGTCACCGGCGCGCTCGGCGCGCTCGTCCTCGGGTTCGTGGTCGCCCAATGGCGGACGGCGCGCGTCGCTGAACCGATCCTCGCC
>JASMAE010000048.1 GCA_030754475.1 Rhodospirillales bacterium | reverse complement strand
CTCCCTCCAAACCTGGAATTTCAGGCTCCCTCCGGCACTCTGGTCTGCAGGGCGAGCGCGTGCAACGCGGTTCCCATCTTGCCCTGGAGCGCCCGATAGACCATCTGGTGCTGCTGCACGCGGGACTTGCCCGCGAATTCGGCCGAGATGACGTTGGCCGCGTAATGGTCGCCGTCGCCACGCAGGTCCTCGATGGTGACCAGCGCGTCCGGAATGGCCTGTTTGATCAGGCGTTCGATCTCGGACGAATCCATGGCCATGAACGGAACCTTGTCTCGGCGGCGCGTCAAGGCGCCGACATGTAACGCGGCATCCAGCTCTCGTGAGCCGCGCGCAAGCACGATATCGATATGGCGTGTCTTCCATCCACAGTCAACCGCTCGCCGCCGGTGATTCCGATCGTCGCAGCCGGAACCCCTGCCGCGCCCGCGCCCGCGAGCACCACCTCTGCATCCCCGGTGGTGACGAGGTAGCGGCCCTGGTCTTCGCCGAACAGCCACGCGTGCGCGGGCGGTGCGTCCTCGGGCACCGCGATGTCGGCGCCCAAGTCGCCGGCGAGCGCCATCTCGGCAAGTGCTACGAGCAACCCGCCGTCGGAGACGTCGTGGCAGGCGCTGATCCGCCCGGCCGCGATTTCGGCGCGGACGAAGTCGCCGTTGCGGCGTTCGGCGGCCAGATCGACAGGGGGCGGGGCCCCGTCCTCGATTCCGGCGATCTCGCGCAAGTACAGCGAGGCCCCCAAATGGCCGGCGGTTGCTCCGATCAGCACCACGGACTCGCCGGCGGCCTTGAAGGCAAGGGTACACGCGCCGGCCGCGTCATCCAGCAGCCCGACCGCGCCGATGGTCGGGGTCGGCGGAATCGCGGCGCCGTCGGTCTCGTTGTAGAGCGAGACGTTTCCGGAAACGACCGGGAAGTCGAGCGCCAGGCACGCGTCGCGAATGCCTTCCACGCATCCCACCAGTTGGCCCATGATCTCGGGCCTCTCAGGGTTGCCCAGGTTCAGGTTGTCGGTAATCGCAAGGGGTCTGGCGCCCACCGCCGTCAAGTTCCGCCACGCTTCGGCGACCGCTTGGCGGGCGCCCTCGCGTGCGTCGGCGACGCAGTATCTGGGCGTGCAGTCGCTGGTGATTGCGAGCGCCTTGGCGGTCCCGTGAACGCGCACCACCGCGGCGTCGCCGCCGGGTCCCGCGACGGTGTCGGCCATGACGGTTTGATCGTACTGCTCCCATATCCAACGCTTGGAGGCGAGATCAGGACACCCGAGCAGGCGTTCCAATGCCCGGGCCGGATCGTTGGGCGCCGGAACGGCCTCGGGCGCGATCGCAACCGCGCTGGGCTTCCGCGTCCACGGCCGGTCGTATTCCGGCGCCTCTTCGGCGAGCGGGTCGACCGGCAGCTCGGCGATCGGGATCCCGTTTTGCGTCAAGACCAACCGGCCCGTGTCCGTGGTCCGGCCGATGACCGCGAAGTCGAGCTCCCATTTGTCGAAGACGCGCTGCGCATCCGCCTCGCCTCCCGGGCGCAGCACCATCAGCATCCGCTCCTGGCTTTCCGACAGCATCAGCTCGTAGGCACTCATGCCGTCCTCGCGCATGGGCACGCGATCGAGGTCGAGCTCGATCCCGACCCCGCCCTTCGACGCCATCTCGAACGTCGAGCACGTCAGACCGGCCGCCCCCATGTCCTGGATGGCGACGATGGCGTCGGTCGCCATCAGCTCGAGGCAGGCTTCGAGCAACAGCTTCTCGGTGAACGGATCGCCCACCTGGACCGTGGGCCGCTTGGCCTCCGAATCGCTCGCGAACTCGGCCGACGCCATGGTGGCGCCGTGGATGCCGTCGCGCCCCGTCTTGGAGCCGACGTAGACCACGCTTAGACCCACCCCGGAAGCGGCGGAATAGAAGATCCGCGCCGAGTCCGCGACGCCGACCGTCATGGCGTTGACCAAGATGTTGCCGTCGTAGGCCGCATGAAAGGCGCACTCGCCGCCGAGTGTCGGTACGCCGACGCAGTTGCCGTATGCGCCGATGCCGGCCACCACGCCGGCGACCAGGTGCCGGGTCTTGGGATGGGCGGGCGCGCCGAATCGGAGCGCGTTGAGCGAGGCGACGGGGCGCGCGCCCATGGTGAAGACGTCGCGCAGGATTCCCCCGACACCCGTGGCCGCCCCTTGGAAGGGCTCGATGAACGAGGGGTGGTTGTGGCTCTCCATCTTGAAGATGCAGGCGAGACCGTCGCCGATGTCGACCACGCCCGCGTTCTCGCCGGGACCGCAGATCACCCACGCGGCCTCGGTCGGAAGCGTCCTCAGCCACCGCTTCGACGACTTGTACGAGCAGTGCTCGCTCCACATGGCCGAGAAGATGCCGAGCTCGGTCAAGTTCGGCTCGCGCCCCAAGATGGCGAGCGCGCGGGCGTACTCGTCCGTGCTCAACCCATGCTCGCGGACCATCTCCGGCGTAATCGCGCTCACGTCGCCAACGCCCGCACCAGTCCTTCGAACAGCGCAGCGCCGCCGACGCCGCCGAGAAGCGGGTCCGCGTGCCTCTCGGGGTGCGGCATCAGGCCGAGCACGTTGCGCGCTGTGTTCAGGATCCCCGCGATACCATCGCGGCTGCCGTTGGGGTTGGCGTCTGCACCGCCGTCCCCGCGCGCATCGCAGTAGCGGAACGCGATCCGGTCGTCGTCGCAGAGCGCCTTCAAGGTGTCGTCATCGGCGAAGTAGTTGCCGTCCATGTGGGCGATCGGCATGGCGATCACCTCGCCCGGCCGATAAAGGCCGGTGAACACCGTTCGCGTGGTTTCGACGCGCAAGTGCTGGGTCCGACAGACGAACCTGAGCTGGGCGTTGCGCATGAGCACGCCGGGCAGCAACCCGGTCTCGGTCAGGACCTGGAAGCCGTTGCAGATTCCGAGGATGGGAACGCCCTTGCGGGCGCGGGCCGCGACCTCGCCCACGACCGGCGAATGGGCGGCCATGGCGCCGCAGCGAAGATAGTCGCCGTATGAAAATCCGCCAGGAAGCACGATCAGGTCGACCGAAGGAAACGAGGTCTCCTTGTGCCAGACCATGACCGGGGGCGTGCCCGCGGCGCGCGCAAGCGCGACTTGGACGTCGCGGTCGCAGTTGGATCCGGGAAAGACGATGACGGCGGCGCGCACGCGTCCTCGCTCAGTGTTCGTTCAGCAGTTTGTCGCCTTCGGCCCGGAACGCGGGGAGGGCCGCCATTCAACCACCAATCTCGATGACGTAGTCCTCGATGACGGTGTTGGCGAGCAGGCGTTTGCACATGTCCTCGACGCTTTCGCGCGCCCGCTCGGGGTCGCTTTCTGCGAGATCGATCTCGATAAACTTGCCCTGGCGGACGTCGCCGACGCCGTCAACGCCCAATGCGCCAAGCGCGTGGCGCACCGCCTTTCCCTGGGGATCCAAGACCCCCGATTTCAGCGTCACGTGGACTACCGCCTTCACGCCGGGCGCGCCCGCTACTGCATGACCTTGGGGCCCTGCATGTCGCGGGGTCCGCTTTCGGGTAGGATTCCGAGGCGCCGCGCCACCTCCTGGTAGGCCTCCTCCACGCGCCCCAAGTCGCGGCGGAAGCGGTCCTTGTCCATCTTCTCGTTGGTCTTGATGTCCCACAGCCGGCAGCTGTCTGGGCTGATCTCGTCGGCAAGCACGATGCGCATCTGCTCGCCTTCCCAAAGGCGGCCGAACTCGAGCTTGAAGTCCACCAGCCGGATGCCGGTCCCGAGGAAGAGCCCGGTCAGGAAATCGTTGATCCGCAGCGCCACGGACATGATCTCGTCCAGCTCCTGGGGTGTTGCCCAGCCGAAGGCGGTGATGTGCTCCTCGCTGACCATCGGATCGTCGAGCTCGTCGTTCTTGTAATAGTACTCGATGATCGAGCGCGGCAGCGCCGTGCCCTCGGCCATGCCCAGACGGGTGGCGAGCGAGCCGGCGACCACGTTGCGGACCACCACCTCGACCGGGATGATCTCGACCTCGCGGACCAGTTGTTCGCGCATGTTCAACCGGCGCACGAAATGGGTAAAGACGCCGATCTCGTTAAGACGGACCATCAAATATTCCGAGATCCGGTTGTTCAGCACCCCCTTGCCGGTGATGGTGCCGCGCTTTTTGTTGTTGAACGCGGTCGCGTCGTCCTTGAAATACTGGACCAGTGTTCCCGGCTCGGGCCCTTCGAAGAGGACCTTGGCCTTGCCTTCGTAAATTTGCCTGCGTCTTGCCATTTCATTGAATAAGTTCGGGGGTGAAAAGCGCACCCTCGTGACGGAACGCGCCCGCGGTGCGTTCACGCCAGATATATCAATCCCGCTGTTAAAACACAACGCCACCCGCGGAGGTCCGTCCCTTCAGATGGCCACGGGCTCGTACGGCGCTTCGCCCGGCCGGCCCGCCGCGAACAGCCAGACCGGGCGAGGGGGCGCCGCGCCTTGCGTCTTCGCCGCAAGCGCGATCAGCGACGACGACACCGTGCCGAAGCCCGTGTCGGTGACCACGGTCATGGCGCCCAAGGGACCGGCGTCCGCATCAAAGGCGCGGCTTTCGAACAAAGCCGTCCACGACCGCCAGTCGCCGGTCTCGGGATCGGGCACGCGCGCGGCCGCGAAGGCCGGACGGTAGCGCCGGGTTCGGGGCGAGGTGTCGTCGTTGAGATCGTGTGCGGTGATCATCGAGAGCCCTTCCGGGATCGCACTTACCGCGACGGCGGACGGGTGGGGCGAATCGTCGCGGCCCTCGCGCGAGCACAGCCAATAGGCGTTCGTGCGGTCGGCGACGACCAGGTTGAACGACCGATAGTCACCCGTCTCGATGCCGGCCAGCGCCCGCGCTGCCGACGCAGCATCCGCGTGCCTCAGCGCCGCCAAGGGCAGCTCGCCCCGACTTCTCAGATTTGGTGCGGGCCCGAGGCTGCCAGGACGGTTGAGGACGCAGGCGACGACGCCCGAGGCGTTGATCCCGAGCCAGGTGCCGCCC
>JASMAE010000047.1 GCA_030754475.1 Rhodospirillales bacterium | reverse complement strand
TCGTTCGCCACTACCGGTTCGTCTCGGCGCTCTCGGGGCGCGTCGTTCCGCCTGAGCCGCCGCGTATCGCCTGGCGCGACCGCGCGCCGCCGCTGGAGGCCGGTGCGCCCTACGTGGTCCTGAACCCGGGCAGCAACGAGCCGGGGCGCCGCTGGCCGTTGGAGTCCTACCTGAGCGTCGCCGAGCGCCTTCTCGATCGGGGCCTTCGCGTCGTCTTCGTCGGCGGCGCGGACGAGCGGCCCGCGAGCCCGGAACTGGCGGCCTTGACGGCTCGGCCCACGGTCGTCGACTTGATCGGGCGCACCTCTCTCGCGGCGCTCATGGACGTCATGGGTTCGGCGTCGGCGGTCCTCAGCAACGACAGCGGGCCGGCGCACCTGAGCATCGCGCTGGGAACCCCGACCGTGGTCGTCGTCGGCGGCGGGCATTTCGGAAGCTTCGTTCCCTACCCCGACGAAGTGGCTCCGGCGAACGCCCGGTTCGTCTACCACAAGATGGAGTGCTACCACTGCTTCTGGCGCTGCCATAAGCGGACGTCGAAGCTTGAGGTTTTCCCGTGCATCAGCGCGGTTGGCGTCGAGCGGGTGTGGGACGCGCTCGCCGACGTGCTTGCGCCGGAAGCCGATGGCCGCGCATCCGGGGTCCGGGCGGCGGCCCGCGATGCACCGTAAGTTCGCGGACGCGATCGACGCCATCGTCCGGGCGCGGGGTCGTTCGCCGCGGCCCCGATCGCGGCGGCGCGGCGTGCTTCTGGTCTCGAGCGGCGGGCTCGGCGACACCATCCTTTTTTCCTTGATCGCGCCCCGATTCTTGAATCTGGCCGAGGCCGACGAGCCGGTCGATTTGATCGTGCGATCCGATACCGCCGCCGCGGGCTTCCTGTATCCGCCGCGGATGCGGGTCCGCGCCGTGGACTACCGACGGTTTTTGCGCAATCCCCTCTACCGTCTTCGCACCTCGCTCGACGTGTCCGCGGCCGCCTACCGCGTGGCGCTTTCGACCGACCATTTGCGCCTGCCCGGCGTGGACGACGCCCTCGTCGCGGCCTCGGGCGCGGACGAGCGCTACGCGATGACGCCCCGAAGCTGGCCCAAGCACGACGCCAAGCTGGCCCGCAACCGCCAGCACTATTCGGACTGGTTCGCGGTGCCCGAAGGCATGGCGCACCGGATGGTGCGCTGGACCGACTTCGCCAACTGGGTGATGAAGCGGAGCGATCCGATGCCGGTGGTCCGCTTCGATCCCGACCGCTTGCCGGCGCCGACCCGCTTCAAATCGCCAACCGTGGTCGTACATCCCTTTTCCGCGATTCGCGAGCGCCAGCATTCGTTCGCGCTGTTCACCAAGATCGTGGCCGCGCTTCAGTCCGACCACCACGTGGTGCTTTCCGCGGGCCCCGGCGATCTCGATCGCAACCCGGAATATCGGGTGCTCAGCGCACAGCCGCGCGTCCGCCTCGACGAGGGTTCGCTCGAGGCCAAGGCGGCGGCGCTGCGCGGTGCGCGTTTCGTGGTCACGGTGGACACCTCGGTGATGCACCTGGCCGTCGGAACCGGGGTTCCGACGCTTTGTCTGGCGAGCGCCGCCCACGTTGTCGACAGCGTCCCGTACGATTCGCGGATCACACCGGACAGCGTGCGGTTCCTCTATCACGACATGGCGTGTCGCGGCTGCCTCGGATCGTGCATCCACCCGTACGAGGACGGCATGTATCCTTGCGTTGCGCGGCTTGATGCGAAAGTCGTGATGGACGCACTCGCCGACATGGTCGCGCGCACCGCGCACGTCTGAGCGCCTGCTTGCGTCCGGCGCCGCCGGCGACTAATCATCGCAGGCGCGGCGCTCTAGAGAGAGGAACGACATGGACGGCACGGGCGAAACATCAAAAGGCGTGGTGGCCGTTTGGCTCGGGGCCTCAAAGGTCTATTTCGACCGGCGCATCGCTCGCATCCTTCTGTTGGGAATCATCAGCGGATTCCCGTGGGTTCTCATCGGAAGCAGCCTTAGCCTCTGGCTCAAGGAAGACGGCCTCAGCCGCAGCACCATCGGCTGGGCGGGGCTGATCTACGGTGTGTACGCGATCAATTTTCTATGGGCCCCGTTGATCGATCGGCTTCGGGTCCCTTGGCTGACCGGAAAGCTCGGTCACCGCCGTGCCTGGATCGTCACCTTGCAGTTCTTGATACTGATCTGCCTGGTCGGCTGGAGCATGGTCGACCCGAAGGCCAATCTTTTCGGGGTCATTGCGATCGGTCTGGTCATCGCCATCGCATCGGCGACCCAGGACATCACCATCGATGCGCTGAGAATCGAGCAGATTGGCGAGAGCGAGGGACATTCCATGGCCGCCGGCGCGGCGATAGCCGTGGTCGGTTGGTGGACCGGCTTCAAACTCGGGGGCGTGGTCGCGCTGCGTACGGCGGAATCGCTTCAACAGGCCGGCGTTCAAGATTACTGGCAGGCCACGTTCCTGATTCTGGGATCGATCATTGTCCTTTGCAACGTCGCCTTGATGTTCGTTCCCGAACCGCAGCCCGCCGCCCGCGCGGCTGCGCAAGCCGAAGCCGACCAAATAATCGCCGCCCGGCTGGGATCACCCGGCCTGGCGACGCGAACGATTGCCTGGATCACCGGCACCGTCGTCGGGCCACTGATGAGCTTCTTCAGACGCAATGGATTCGCCATCGCCCTTGCCGTTCTCGGGTTCATCTTTCTGTTCAAGATCGGCGAGGCGTTCCTGGGCCGGATGTCCATTATTTTTTACAAGGAGCTCGGCTTTTCCAAGTCCGACATCGCGCTTTACTCCAAGGGTGTCGGCTGGTTCACCACCGTCATATTCACGCTTCTGGGGGGGTTGATCGCGATCCGCGTCGGACTCGTCAGGGCGATGTTTCTTGCCGGGATCTTTATGGCGCTGACCAATCTCATGTTCTCGGCGCTCGCGTGGTTCGGAAAGTCGGAGCTTCTGTTCGCGTCCGCCGTGCTGCTCGACGATCTGACCGGAGCGTTCGCGACCGTGACCTTCGTCGCGTTCATCTCCATGCTGGTGGATCGCACTTACACCGCCACGCAATACGCGCTGCTCGCCTCGATCGGCACCGCAGGCAGGACTTTGTTCGCGGCTTCGTCCGGCGCGCTGGTCGACTGGTTGGAGGGCGACTGGGGAACCTTTTTCGTGATCACCGCGTTGATGGTGATTCCGTCGCTGGTCTGTCTGTGGCTGATTCGCCACAAGCTGGCGGACATGATTTCCGGGTTGCAGGTCAGGCTCTTCAGCAAAGAGGTTGACTCGACCGCCGGCGACAGCGGCTAGCGCATTATCCGCATATGCGGAACCGGCCCGGGGTGCGGGCCGGTGCGATTCCACAGAAGTGGACAATGTTCCAATCCGGGTTCCAATCCGGCACCGGGCGCGGTTTCACAGGGCTCGCGCGTAATCCGCCTCACCCGATAACGGTCTCGTCGCCGATCGCTGCGTCGACCGCCCGAACCACCGCGTCCAAGGGAATGTCGCGCATTTGGCTGCCGCCGAAGTCGGCGGCGCGGATGACGGTCAGCCGGTCGGTCATGGGCATGAACTTCTCAGGGACGGTCGTGCCGTAGAGCGCGATCAGGGGCGCCGCCCCGATCGCGAACATGTGCGCGGTTCCGGAATCGTTGGCCAACGCCGCCGCCAAGTGCCCAGCCAGGGCGATGGTGAGCAGCGGCGAAAAGCCGTGGCGTTCGGCGCCTTCGTCGGCCTGCAGTGGAAACGCGGCGTTCGGAAGCGCTTCGGTGAGCGGCGGAACCCACGCGCTCTCTTTCGGCCCCAAGAAAAACGCCGGTGTGCGCCCGCGCGCTTCCTGGATGCGGGCAAGCTCGATGAAACGCTCCAGCGGCCAGCACTTGGGCAGGCCCCCCGAGCCGGGCGCGATCCCGACGTAGGCCGACCCCTCGGGGAGCAGTCGCCGGGCAAGCGCGCGCACGTCCGCGTCGATCTCGAGATCGAGCCGGGCCGGGGTCTCGAACCTTTTGCCGCTCGCGATTTCCAGGAGATCGAGCATCTGGCGCTGCATGTTTGGGGGCGACCGGTAGCCCTTGGGGGGCTTCAGCGACGAAAGGGCGAAACGCGCGGCGGGCGAGATGAAACTCTCGTGCGAAACCCGCCACAGTGAAAGCGTCGTCCAGACGATCCGCTGGGTGTCGATGATGATCTCGAACCGGCGTCCGGCCAGGGGCCGGCGCAGAACCTCCCACGGGGTCCGGCCGATGCCGGCGTTTTCGATGACCTCGTCGAGGAGGCCGGCGACCAGGGGCGCCAAGAGGTTCGCGTAAACGCTGGTCTCCTTGCCCGCGAGCCAGGTCAAGTGCGCGTTCGGAAACGCCGTCCTGAGCCCGCGGACGAACGGGAGCTTCAAGAGGCCGTCGCCGATGCGATCGAGGCCGACGTAGATCAATACGCGCGAGGTTCTTTGCGGGGCGGCGGTCATGGGCGAAGTCCGAAGCGCATGGGCGACGCCGGCCAGCATAGCTGAGCACGTCCCAGCGAGGGAACGAGCCTCGAGAAGCGAGGGAACGAGCCGTGAGAAGCGAGGCGATTCGCGCGAGCCTTTCCGGGCGGCGAAGATTACAATCGATCCGGCGCGAGAGCGGACGGAGTCCCGGCATGGCGGATCGAATTTCGATGGTCGAAGGCGACATCAAGACGCTCGCCTTGGACGCGATCGTCAATGCCGCCAACGAATCGCTGCTCGGCGGAGGCGGCGTCGATGGCGCCATCCACCACGCGGCCGGGCCCGAGCTTCTCGCGGAATGCCGCGGCATCGGCGGCTGCGAGACGTGGGAGGCCAAGATCACGAAGGGATACCGGCTCGCCGCCAAGCACGTGATCCACACCGTCAGGCCGGTGCGGCACGGCGGGAACGCGGGCGAGGACGCGCTTCTCGCGAGCTGCTACCGCCGCTCGCTCGAAGTCGTCGCCGAAAACGGTGTCATGAGCGTCGCCTTTCCGGCCATCAGCACGGGCGCCTATGGGTTTCCGGCTGATCGGGCGGCGCGCTTCGCGGTGCGTACGGTGGCCGACGTCATCGCGCACGACGCGCCGCTCGATTCCGTCGTCTTTAGTTGTTTCGGCGCGGAATCGGCGGACCGCCACCGTAGCGCGCTCGCCCAGGCGAACGCACTGCCATGAGCCGGAATCGAAGCGTCATGGGAACCTTGGCATGAAGAGCACGACGAGTTGGGTGGTAGGCTTGATGTTCGGCCTCGCGATCGGCTTCGCGCCCGCAGGCGCCGAGGAGCGGTACGGTAGCTGGGGCGATACGGACCGCACCGAGGGTGTGAGCAATTCCGTCCAGGAGATGGTGGACGAGCTCAACCGTTTGATTGGCGAGGCCGAGAACGCGCGCGCCGCCGATCCGGTTTTCCTGCGCGACCTTCGCGATCTGGCGCGCCGCTACGATTGGCCCTGGCGCGCCGAGCTGTTGGTCGACGATTTCGGCGACGGGGATTTCACCGCCGACCCAGCGTGGACCGTGACCCAGGGCCGCTATTTCATCGAGCCCGGCTACGGACTGAGAAGCGTGGTTGCGGCGCCCGCGCCGTCCTCTCCACGAGCCGCGCAGGGCGCGGGCGGCAAGGACCTCGCCACCACGATCCTCGGCTCGATCCTCGATCAAGCGTTGGGCCAAGAATCCAAAAGCCAAGCGGCGGGACAGCCCGACGCCCCCGCGCTTGCCGCCATTCATGTCCCCGTTTCCATCACCAATGCCTTCGCCGTCCGGATCGAGTTCACGTCGTGGGAGAAGCACGGCCAGCTCGAATTCGGCCTGTACCAGGGCGCCGATAGCGCGGCCGGTTACCGGTTTGCTTACCGGCCCGGTGACGCTGGCGCGCTTGAGTTGCTCAAGGCGTCCGCGCGCGGCACCGGAGTCATCGACGCCGATCCTTCGCCGCCGGCGCTCGAGGACAAGCGGACCCACCTGATCGAATGGACCCGGGACGCCTTCGGCAACATGACCGTCTCCGTCGATGGCGACGCTCGGATCAAGACCGTCGATCGCACCTTTCGCGACCCCTTCGACGGCTTTTCGGTGGTCAACCGGGGCGGCGACTACATCCTCGCGCGCATCGCCATCCACGGCGCGAAATAGCCCGTCCGGCACCCGGGTGCGGTTGTGGTAAGGTTGCACCGGACACCCATCCCCCGATTGCCATTCGGACCTTGACCCGATCCAGTCTCGAGCCCGACCCGACCAGCGAACCCGACGCGCCGGCCGGGGCGGCGGACGGCGGCACCGTCACGCGGATGATGGTCCAGTATCTCGCGGTCAAGCGCGAGCACCCCGACGGCCTACTGTTCTACCGAATGGGCGACTTCTACGAGCTTTTCTTCGACGACGCCGTCGAGGCCGCCGCGGCGCTCGACATCACGTTGACCAAACGCGGCAAGCACTTGGGCCGGGACATTCCCATGTGCGGGGTGCCGGTCCACAGTCACGAAACCTATCTCTCGCGACTGATCCGCAAGGGATTCAAGGTCGCCGTGTGCGAGCAGACCGAGGATCCGGCCGAGGCCCGCAAGCGCGGCTCGAAATCCGTGGTCCGGCGCGAGGTGGTGCGTGTCATCACCCCCGGAACGCTGACCGAGGACACGCTGCTCGAGGCGCGGCGGAACAACTTCCTCGCGGCCATCGCGGAAGCGCAAGACACCCTCGGCCTCGCCTGGATCGACGTCTCGACGGGCGATTTCTTCATGCAGGCGACGACGGCCGGAGCCGTGGACGCGGCGCTTGCGCGCGTGGGGCCGGGCGAGGTGCTGATTTCCGAGCCCTTGCTCGCGCGACCGTCGATGGGTGGCGTCCGGGATGCGTTCGGCGAACGCCTGAGCCCACTGCCGGCGAGCCGCTTCGACAGCGACAACGGCCGAAGGCGACTCGAAACCCTGTTCGCGGTCGACACATTGGATGGATTCGGCGCTTTTTCGCGGGCCGAGACGGCCGCGGGCGGTGCCCTCATCGACTACGTGGATCTGACACAGAAGGGGCGCCTGCCACACATCGCCGCGCCCAGGCGCCTGGGCCCCGACTCGGTCATGGAGATCGACGCTGCGACCCGACGCAACCTCGAGCTCACCGAGACCTTCGCGGGCGGGCGGCGCGGGAGCCTTCTCGACGTCATCGACCGCACCCTTACGGGCGCCGGCGCGCGCCTTCTCGCCGCGCACATGGCGTCGCCGTTGAGGGATTTGGATGAGATCGAGCGCCGGCTCGACATGGTGCAGTTTTTCGTCGACGACGTCTCTGCGCGCGACGCGCTGCGCCGATTGCTTCGCGGCACGGCCGACGTAGAGCGCGCACTGTCTCGCCTGAGCGTCGGACGGGGCGGCCCACGCGACCTCGCCGCCATCCGCGACGGGCTCGACGTTGCCGCCGAGATCGGGCGTGCGCTCGATCGCGATGGGCTGACACCGCCGCCCTCAGGGGTCGCTGCGGCGCTCGCGGCGCTCGTTGGTCATGGCGAGCTGATCGACCGGCTGCGCCTGGCGCTTGCGCCCGAATTGCCACCGAGCACGAAAGACGGCGGTTTCATCGCCAAGGAATTCGCGCCGCCGCTGGACGAACTGCGCACGCTTCGCGACGAAGGGCGGCGTCTGGTCGCCGGCCTCGAGCGCCGCTACGCGGACGAAATCGGTATCTCGACTCTCAAGATTCGCCACAACAACGTGCTTGGCTATTTCGTTGAAGTCCCCGCCCGGCAATCGGAACGGATGCCGGGCGGGGCGGAATCCGTATTCCGCCACCGCCAGACGCTGGCGAGCGCGGTGCGCTATTCCACGGTCGAGCTCGCCGAGCTCGAATCGCGCATCGCCCGCGCCGGCGAGCAGGCCGTGATCCTCGAGATCGAACTGTTCGAGACCTTGACGCGCGCAGTGACGGCGCGCGCCGAGCCCTTGGCGCGGACGGCCGCGGCGATGGCCGCGCTCGACGTGGCGGCGGCGTTGGCCCAGCTCGCCGCCGAAAGGGACTACCGCCGGCCGGTCCTCGATGACGGCGTCGGTTTCGAAATCACGGCCGGCCGCCATCCCGTGGTGGAGGCGGCGCTGGCCGCCGACGGCCGCGGCGCCTTCGTCGCCAACGATTGCGGGCTCGCCGACGGCTCCGCCGGGGACGGATCGGGCGCCGGAAGCCGGCTGTGGCTGCTTACCGGACCCAACATGGCCGGCAAGAGCACGTTCTTGCGCCAGAACGCCCTAATCGCGGTGATGGCCCAGATGGGATCGTTCATTCCCGCCAGCGCGGCGCGGATCGGCCTCGTCGATCGCCTGTTTTCGCGGGTCGGCGCGGCCGACGACCTCGCCCGCGGCCGTTCTACCTTCATGGTGGAGATGGTCGAGACGGCCGCTATCCTGAACCAGGCCGGGCCGCGATCGCTGGTAATCCTGGACGAGATCGGCCGCGGGACGGCGACCTTCGACGGCCTTTCCATCGCCTGGGCGGTGGTGGAGCATCTGCACGAGGTCAACCGTTCGCGGGTCCTCTTCGCCACCCATTACCACGAGCTCACGTCGCTGAGTTCACGCTTGGCGGCGCTGGCGTGCCACACCATGCGGGTCAAGGAGTGGCGGGGCGAGGTGGTCTTCCTCCACGAAGTCGCGCCCGGCGCCGCCGACCGCTCGTACGGAATTCACGTAGCCCGGCTCGCCGGTTTGCCTCCGGCGGTGACGGCGCGGGCCGAGAGTGTGCTGGCCACCCTCGAGGCGGGCGAGCAATCGTCCGCGCTGACGCGGCTCGCCGACGATCTGCCCCTGTTCGCGGCCGCCGGCGCGGAAACGGTCGAGGCGCAACCGTCGCTCGTCGAAGAGATGCTGGCGAGCGCGAACGCCGACGCGCTGACGCCGCGGGACGCGCTCGAGTTGATCTATCGTCTGAAAGCGGCGCTCGCAGGCGAGGAGTATTGAGGTCCGGCGCTTTGCGGGCGAACGCGTGGCCCCTTATAGTGGAACCGGAATGCGCGGGCGCCTGAGATGAACCACGGATCCGATTTCGAGGGCATCGTCGATCGCGAGGCGATCGCGGCCGAGTTGCGCGAGCGCGCCGGATCGGCGCGCGATGCGTCGCGCTCACGGCGCGAGACGCTGGCGTTTCTCAAGTGCGCGCTCGCCCGCTCTCGGACCGAGATTCGTGATCGCTTCGAGCACGCCGCCATGCCCGGCTCCGCGGTCGTTCGCGCAAACGCCCTGGCGCTCGACGTGCTGGTCGTGGCGTTGTTCGAATTCGTGATCGAGCACGTCTATCCGCTCTTCAATCCGACGAAAGGCGAACAGCTCTCACTTGCCGCGGTGGGCGGTTTCGGGCGCGGCGAGCTCGCGCCATTTTCGGACGTCGATCTGATGTTTCTGCTTCCCTACCGGCAGACGCCGCGCGGTGAGCAGGTGATCGAATTCATGCTTTACACCCTTTGGGATCTGGGTCTGAAGGTGGGGCATGCCACGCGCTCGGTCGACGACGCCATCAAGTGGGCGCGGGACGACGTGTCCGTGCGCACCAGTCTCCTGGAATCGAGGCGGCTGTGCGGGGATGCCGAACTGTTCGATCGGTTTCGCGAACGTTTCGCGAGCGAAATCATCGAGGGAACCGGCGCCGACTTTGTCGAGGCGAAGCTCGCGGAACGCGACCAGCGCCACGCGCGCACCGGCGACACGCGCTACGTGCTGGAGCCGAACGTCAAAGAGGGCAAGGGGGGCCTGCGCGACCTGCACACGCTTTTTTGGATCGGCAGATACCTCTATCAGGTGGACTCAGCCGCCGGTCTCGTCGCGCACGGCGTTCTCACCGCCGCCGACGTCCGGCGTTTCGCCAAAGCCGAAAACTTCCTGTGGACGGTGCGCTGTCACCTTCACTACCTCGCCGGGCGGGCAGAGGAACGCCTGACGTTCGACGTCCAGACACCTATCGGCGAACGGATGGGCTACACGGACCACGCCGGCGCGCGCGGCGTGGAGCGGTTCATGAAGCACTATTTCCTGACCGCGAAAGACGTGGGCGATCTGACGAGAATCGTCTGTGCGGTGCTTGAGGAACAGCACAAGAAGCGGACGCGACGCTTGCGCCTTCCCGCGCTCTTCCGAAGCCAACCCAAAATCGAGGGATTCGCGGTCGACACCGACCGGCTGAATGTCACCGCGGCCGACGCCTTCGCCAAGGACCCGGTCAAACTCATCCGGCTGTTCCACGAAGCGCAACGCCATTCGCTCGATATCCACCCGCGGGCGCTCCGCCTCGTCAGCCTGAACCTGCACCTCATCGACAAAGCGTTGCGCGCCGACGACGAAGCGAACCGGCTGTTCATGGAGATATTGACGTCTGACAAGGACCCCGAAACCGCGCTCAAGAGGTTGAACGAGGCCGGCGTCTTTGGCCGGTTCCTGCCGGATTTCGGACGCGTGGTCGCGCAGATGCAATACGACATGTACCACGTCTACACGGTCGACGAGCACACCATCCGCGCCATCGGGATCATGCATCGGATCGAAACGGGCGAGCTCAAGGATGACCACCCGGTCGCCAGCGACGCGATCCACGAGCTGCAGTCGAGGCGAACCCTCTACCTCGCCCTCCTCCTGCACGATGTGGCGAAGGGCCGGGGCGGTGATCATTCCGCCATTGGCGCGCGGATCGCGCTGAAAACCGCCCGGCGCATGGGGCTGACCGACTGGGAGTGCGAGACCGCCTCGTGGCTGGTTCGCAATCATCTGATCCTGAGCCGCGCCGCGTTCAAGCGCGACATCGAGGACGACAAGACGGTGGCCGATTTCGTCGCCACCGTGCAGTCGCCGGAGCGCCTGCGCCTGCTGCTTATCCTCACGGTGGCCGACATCCGCGCCGTCGGACCGGGTGTGTGGAACGCCTGGAAGGCGACGCTTTTGCGCGAGGTCTACTTCCGGGCGATGGAGGAGATGACCGGCGGTGCGCCCGCGGAACGCCGCGGCGCGCGCGTCGAAAGGGCCCAGGAGGCGCTGCGTCAGCGGCTCGCGGCGTGGCCGCCGGACGAAGTGCAGGCGTTCATCTCCCGTGGATATCCCAGCTACTGGCTGACGTTCGATGCGGACTCGCACGAACACCACGCCAGGCTCGTTCGCGAGGCCGACCGGCGAAAGCTTCCGCTTCACGTCGAGACCCGAGTGGAGTCCGCGCGCGCCGTCACCGAGGTCGTCATCTACATCGCCGATCATGCGGGCCTGTTCGCCAAGATCGCGGGCGCAATGGCGCTCGCCGGCGCGTCCATCGTCGACGCCAAGATCGCGACACTGACCGACGGAATGGCGCTGGACACGTTCTGGATTCAAGGTTCCGATGGCGGCGCGATCGCCGGTGGCGAACGCCTGAAGAAGGTCTGGACGCGGATCGAGGACACGCTTTCGGGCCGCATCGATCCCGCCCGCGAGATCGAGATCGCGCGCCACCGGATCGCGCCCGGCCGCACCGGCGTGTTCAAGGTGCCGCCGCGGGTCTTGGCGGACAACATCGCTAGCGCCGATTCGACGGTCATCGAAGTCAACGGTCGCGACCGGATCGGCTTGCTGTTCGACGTCACGTCCGCGATCACGCGCCTGGGATTGCAGATCTCCAGCGCCCACGTCTCCACCTGGGGAGAGCGCGTGGTCGACGTGTTCTACGTCAAGGACATGTTTGGCCTGAAGGTGGAGCGCGCGGACCGTCTGGACCTTATCCGCGAAACCCTGTTACAGGCGATCGCCAGTCCCGGTCCGACGGAGTCTGGCGCCGAGCGCGTTGCCGCCGAATAGCCGGGAATTTTCGGACCCGCGGCCGCTCCGGCCGCGGGCCGCAACCGCGCAGGCCCGTTCGATTCCATGGTCCTGATCCGTTCCATCGCCACCATCGGCGCGTTTACGATGGTCAGCCGGATCCTCGGTTTCGTTCGCGACGTGGTGGTCGCCGCGCTCCTTGGCGCCGGCCTGTGGGCGGACGCGTGGATCGTCGCGTTCAAGCTGCCCAATCTGTTTCGTCGGCTGTTCGCCGAAGGCGCCTTCAACGCCGCCTTCGTACCGCTGTTTGCGGCGCGTCTGGAACGCGACGGCGCCCCCACCGCCCGCGCATTCTCGGAAAACGCGCTTGGCGTTCTGTTGTGGTGCCTTCTCGGCGTGGTGACGGTCGTCGAAGTCGCGATGCCGTTTGTGATTCACGGGTTCGCGCCCGGCTTCGCCGCGGTGCCCGGAAAGCACGAATTGACCGTCAGCTTGACGCGAGTCACGTTCCCCTACCTGATCTTCATCTCGCTCGTCTCGTTGATGGGCGGTATCCTCAATTCGCTCGGCCGGTTCGCGGCGGCGGCGGCGACCCCGATTCTGCTGAATCTTTGCCTGATCGGCGCGGTTGTCGGGCTCGCGCCTTTCACCGAGACGCCGGCACATGCGCTGGCCTGGGGGGTGGCCCTCGCCGGCGCGGTCCAGTTCCTTTGGCTGCTGTGGCGGTGCGACCGGGCCGGGGTGCGGCTGCGCCTGATCGTGCCGCGGCTCGACGCTGACACGCGCATGCTCTTGCGCCGCATGATCCCGCTGGCGCTCGGCGCGGGCGTGTATCAGATCAACCTGCTCGTCGACACCCTGATCGCTTCGCTACTTCCGAGCGGGTCCATCGCGTACCTCTTTTTCGCCGACCGCGTGACCCAACTGCCGCTCGGCGTGATCGGAGTCGCCGTCGGGACCGCGTTGTTGCCGCTGCTCACGCGCCAGCTCCAGGCGGGGGAATTGGCGGCCGCCGCCGACAACCAGAACCGCGCGCTCGAGTTCGGCTGCTTGCTCACGCTCCCGGCCGCGGCGGCGCTGATGGTCATCCCCGAACCGGTTATCGGCGTCTTGTTCGAACACGGTGAGTTCACGACCGCCGACACGCGCGCCACCGCCGGCGCCCTAGCGGTCTATGCCGCTGGAATCCCGGCCTTCGTGATAGTCAAGGTTCTCGCGCCCGGCTTCTTCGCACGCCAGGACACCGCGGCGCCGGTCAAGGTGGCGGCGCTCGCTATGGCCGTCAATCTGGTGCTCAACCTCGCCCTCATGGGGCCGTTCAAGCACATAGGGATCGCCGCGGCGACGGCGATCTCGGCGTGGCTCAACGCGGGCCTTTTGGCCGTGATCCTGAAGCGGCGCGGGCATTTCGTCGCCGATTCGCGGTTGCGGGGCCGAATCCCCCGAATCGCCGTCGCGACCGCCGCCATGACGGCGTTGCTCATGGCCGGCGAGCGCTTGCTCGCGGACGCGCTCTCTGCGGACCGCCTGAGCGAGGCCCTGTCGCTGGCGGCCCTGGTCGTGGGTGGTCTTTGCGCGTTTGCCGGCCTTGCGCTGCTGACCGGCGCGACCACCTGGGCCGAACTTCGGGACATGGGGCGCGATCGGCGATCGGTGGAGGGGCGTTCCGTCCCAGCCGGCCCTGATGAGCACCGTTCGTCTTGACGCTTGCCGGCACGAAGGGTGATAAAGCGCCCGCCTTTCGCGAATCCTGAACATCGGCGGACGCGACGGATCCGATCATGAGCCGAATCTTCTCGGGCGTTCAGCCCACCGGGAACCTTCATCTCGGAAACTACCTTGGCGCGATCCGAAACTGGGTGCGGCTGCAGGAAGAGTACGAGTGCCTGTTCTGCCTCGTCGATCTGCACGCAATTACGGTGTGGCAGGCGCCCGATGAGCTTCGCCGGAACACCCGCGAGGTGACGGCGGGGCTGTTGGCCGCCGGTCTCGATCCCAAGCGCACCGTCATCTTCAATCAAAGCCAGGTGTCCGGCCACGCCCAGCTCGCGTGGATCTTCAACTGTGTCACCCGGCTCGGTTGGCTCAATCGCATGACCCAGTTCAAGGAGAAGGCGGGAAAACAGCGCGAGAACGCGTCGTCGGGCCTTTACGTCTATCCCAACCTGATGGCCGCCGACATCTTGCTCTACAAGGCGACGCACGTTCCGGTCGGCGAGGACCAGAAACAACACCTGGAGTTGTCTCGCGACATCGCTCAGAAGTTCAACAGTGACTTCGGCGTCGACTTCTTTCCCCTGATCGAGCCGCTGATTATGGGCGAGGCGACCCGGGTGATGTCGCTCCGCGACGGCTCGCAAAAAATGAGCAAGTCGGATGCGTCCGAGTATTCGCGCATCAACATGACGGATGACGCCGACGCCATCGCGCTCAAGATTCGCAGGGCGCGAACGGATCCCCATCCCATGCCGGAGGCACCGGACGAGTTCGCCGAGCGGCCCGAGGCGGGCAATCTGATGGGACTCTTCGCGGGCCTTTCCGACACCTCCGTCGAAGACGTCTGCAAGCGGTACGGGGGCGAGCAATTCTCCACATTCAAACAGCAACTTGCTGACCTCGCCGTTTCCGTCTTGGGTCCGATCCAGGACGAGATGCGCCGCTTGACCGCCGAGCCGGATCACGTGGACGCGGTGCTGCGCGACGGCGTCGAACGCGCCCGCGCCCTGGCCGCGCCGGTTCTCGACGCCGTTTTCGAAATCGTCGGGTTTCTGCGTCCCTGAAGTGCCGTGCGAGCGGCGGACCGGTCCCGGGCGGCAAACAAAAATGGCTGGCCTTTCCGCTACCGCTCCCCTATAGAATTGCATCGTTCAAGCTGGCCGAAGACTCCGCATTGATGGCATCATCGGAGAGTGTTTCAGCTCTTCGATCGACGGTAAAAAGAGAGGCTTCTGCTTGCGTACCCACAGTCGAGGGCCCGGGTGCATCGGACCGGTCACGGCGACGCCCACAAGATGACGATGTACGAAAAAGGCGCGCTCGGCGTCGTCTGCGCGCTGGTGGCCGTTATCGTCGCGGCTGCCGCCGTGCAACCGCCCGCGTCCGCGACGGTTTCGCCGAAAGCGACACTGATGCTGCCGCCGACGATTCCCTTGCCGCCGCCGCTCACGAGGCCGAGGGTGCGCTCGGCTGAGGAGGGTCTTTTCGTTTTTTCGACGGCGACCAAGCCCAACGATTCGTTCACGGGAATCGGCTACGACCTGGATTCCGTGGTTGCCGGCGATGTCCGCGTGCCGCGCGTGTTCCTCGGCAGCATCCCGCCTGACATGGCTGAGATCGCCCCCGTCGAGGTCCGCAAGTCTGTTTTTTTCAAGTCGGTTCTGCCGTTGATCCTTCAGGTCAACGAGGAGATCCTTTCGGATCGGCGCCGACTTTGGTCCTTGCGCCACCGTATCGCCATGGGCAATCGGCTCGACGGGCTCGATCACTTGTGGCTCGCGGTGCTTGCGAAACGCTACGGGGTCGCGCGCGACGATCTCGATACCCTGCTCGCGCGGGTGGATATCATTCCGCCGTCCCTCGCGCTGGCCCAGTCAGCCGAGGAAAGCGGCTGGGGAACATCGCGGTTCGTGCGCGAAGGCAACGCACTGTTCGGCCAATGGGTGTTCGGTGCCGACGGCCACCAGGTTCCGCGCCGCCGCGACGCCGGAAAGAACCATAAAATCAAGGCGTTCGACAGCCTTCTCAATTCGGTTCGGGCGTATGCGGACAACCTCAACACCCATGGCGCCTACGGCCGATTTCGGCGCGCCCGCGCGACTGCGCGGGCCGACGGGCGTCCATTGGACGGACTTGCGCTCGCCTCGACGATGATCCGTTACTCCGAGCGCAGAGAGGACTACGTGCGCTCGATCCGGACGATCATTCTCGCCAACGACTTGAGCCGACTCGACGACGCGCGCCTGCACGAAAACGCGGTCGAACCGCCGATTTGACGCATCGCGGCGCCCCGAACGATCCGCCGACTTCGTCACCGTCACCGGCGCCTAGACCAGATCGTGGTCGGTCCGAATCGCTTTTCAGCGATCCGCTCCAGCGCTTTATCCCGTTAGTCGGCCGGTGCGATTCTACGTACGTGGAAAACGATCCAGCACACGTCGTCAGGGCGCCACGTAAAACAGGCGGCCGAACCAGCGCCACCGTCCCGAGTCGGTCGGCAAGGTGCAGTTGAGACGCGTTCTGCCGGCGGGCAACGGCGTTTGCAGGCGGACCTCGAAACGGGTCGATCCCAGCCTTTCGAGTCGGGTCCGTCCTTCGTGCGATGCGTAGCACGCGAGCTGGTCCAGCCCGTTCAATGACTTGACGACCGTAAATCCGATGGGCGGTGGGTTCGGCGCCCCGATCAGGGGGTCCTCCGGCGTGATCTCGGCGACCGGGAGCGCCAGCGCGTTGACCGCAAGCCGGAACCGCTCGATGCCGCCGTAGGTTTCGTTCATGGCGAACCGGGGGAGAAAGAATGGATTGTCGCTGCTTCCCAGGACGCCGGAATGCTGACCGAAGGCGGCGACGAAGCCCGAATCGCGGATCAATTCCTCGGCCGCCAGGCTGGCTTCCCCGTATGGGTACGCGAACAACGCCGGCGCCTGTCCCAACTCTTCAACGAAGCGCCGGTTCGATCGTTCGATATCGCGCCGGTTACGATCGCCATCGGCGTCGGCCATATGCAGGTGCGACGCCGTCTGGCTGCCTATTGTGACGCCGGTGCGGGCGAACTCGCGGATCTGGTCCCAGTTCATGTATCCGCCAAGTCTCCGGTCAACCGCGTCGGTGGCGACGAAAAGGGTGAACGGATACCCCGCGTCGCGCAGGCGCGGCCACGCCATCCGATAGACGGACAGAAAGGCGTCGTCGACGGAAAGCCCCACGGTGCGGTCGGGAAGCGCGCGACCTTCTCTGAGGGCGGTCACGATCTCGGCGACCGGAAGCACCGCGTACGCGCCGTCGCCAAGTTCACCGAGATGGGATTCGAACTGTTCGAAGGTGACGTTCGTGGACGGATGCTGCGATTCGCCGAAGCGATGGTACATCAAGACCACCGCCGAATCGGCCGCTCGCGCGGCCGGTTGGGCGGCCAGATTCGCGACGACGAGCAGTCCGCCGAGCACCATTGCGAACCGCTTCGTGAAACCGTTGGACTCCACAGGTGGGGCGGCGGTCATGGGGACGAGATTATCACACCGTCGCGGACACTGGGGCCCATTCGTTCGGTCCCGTCTCCCGAGGGTTGTTGTGCGCCGAGCGCAATGCGGGTTATTTCTTTGGCCGAGGCCGTCGTATAGGCTCGCGTCGGTTCACGTATCCGCCGCGGCCGCGCCGCGACGAGCGTCGCAAAGGTTCGACGAAGAAACAGAATCGGTTTCTTGGTACCCTTGAGGGGAACCCCGAATATGATTGAAAGGAACCTTATCGCGATCGCGCTAGTATTCGGAATCGCGGCCCCGGCGACAGCGCAGGAGCTGTGGTCCCCGAAACGCGGCAGCGGTGACTGGTCGGTCACCCTCGGCGCCGGCGCGACGGTTCAACCGCCCTACGACGGATCGGACGAATTCGGGATCCTGCCGTTTCCCGTGGTCGATGTTCGCTACAAGGACATCGTCTTTCTCAGCTCCGCCGAGGGGCTGGGCTGGAACGCCTTCAAAACCCGCAATTTCCGCGTTGGCCCCGTACTCACGTACTACCTCGGGAACAGCGACACGCCGACCGGGGTCGATGAGGTCGATTTCGGAATTCAAGGGGGTGCCGTCGCCGAATTCGCGTTCGACCACTGGCGATTCGACGCCCGGGCGCTCCAGTCGCTCTCGGGTGACGCCGAGGGCCTGCAGATCAACTTCGGAGTCGCCTACGGGACCCGGATCAACGGCGATTGGCGCATCGTTCTCCGGCCCAACGCGAGTTGGTACAACGACAACGAGATGAAGACCTATTTCGGGATCAACTCCAAAGAGGCGGCCACGAGCGGGCTCGCCGAGTTCGCCCCGAGCGCGGGCTTCAAGGATGTGGCCTTCGACCTCGACGTCGCCTACGAGCTGTCCCGAAACTGGAGCATCGTCGCCCTGGCCCGGGCCGGCTACCTGCTCGGCGACGCCGCCGACAGCCCGCTCGTCGATCAGGCGGGCACCGAGCTCCAGTTCTCCACAAGCCTCGGTTTTGCCTACCATTTTTGAACGTCTCCATCCGCGGCCGGATTTCCGGATTGTCCGCAGTCCCGTCGCCGTGTCGGGTTGCGAACGCCTTCCGCGAAATCGGACGGGCACGGACTCATTCCGGTACACCGGAGCCGATGGCCCGCGAAGCGCGCCTCACGCTTAGATGCGACGCGAGGAGGGTTTGACGATGGCGCCACCGCCGCGGGTGCTGGGCCTGGATACGGCGATGTCGGCCTGCTCGGTCGCTTTGTGCGAAGGTGACCGCGTGCTGGCGAGCCGCCGCGCGATTATGGAACGTGGCCACGCCGAGGCCTTGATGCCGATGGTGCGCGAGGTCCTGGAAGCGGCGCGACGCGCGTTCCGGGATCTCGATCTGATCGCGGTCACCAACGGTCCCGGCACGTTTACGGGTATCCGCATCGGTCTCGCCGCCGCCAAGGGCATGGCGATGGCCGCCAATATTCCGGTCGTCGGCGTGACGACGTTCGAGGCGATCGTCCGTGCCGTCGGCGACGACGAACTCGGCGACGCCAGCCTGCTCGTCGTCCTTGCGACCAAGAGCAAGGGATACTACGCACAAACGTTCTCGCGCGAACGCAAACCCGTCTGCGATCCTTGCGTCGCCGAGCGAAACCAGCTTGCGGAGCTTGTTTGCGAAGGCGAGGTCGTCGTTGCCGGCGATGGGGCGCGCGACGGGGTGGAAGCGCTTGCCGCAGCGGGCGTTCGGGCGCGGTTGTGCGAGCACGCCTTCGTCGCGGATGCGATCCATGTGGCGCAAATCGCGGCCACGGGCATGCGTCACGGCGCGCGCGCGCGCGCGCCGGACCCGCTTTACTTGCGCCCGCCGGGGACGACGCGTTCCGGTTCCACGCGGCGGCGGTAATGGCGCGACCCCGTTTCACCGACGCGCGAACAACGGACGGGTGCCGGATCGTTCACCGCACGATCGGCGAAGCGACCGCGCTGGCGAAGCGCGACGTCGCTTCTTTCACGATTGGGCGGGAGCGTGCGGTTGCTTCGCGCGGTGCTTGCCGAGCCGGGTACGTTCGGGCGGGTTCGCCATCGAAGGGGGCTGGAACGGCGCGGTCGAAAACGACGCCACCCGATCGCTCTTAGCGCGCCTCGGATATGGCGGGGTCGGCCGGAACCCGGCCTCTTGGGCGAGAACCCCGGATCAGGCCTTTTCCTTTCGGATCACGAGACGGTAGACGGCGTCCGATCCCTTCCCCGACGCAACGGGCGAACGGCCCAGAACCGTGTGACCGTGTTCCACCACCGACCGGGGCACGTTTTCCAAGGGTTCGGCGCCCGTCAGGATCACTTCCGCAATCTCGCCCGGCTTCATGCGCTCGATTAGAAGTTTCGTCTTGACGAACGTAAGGGGGCAGACGTCCGCGGTGATGTCGAGCCTGTAGTCAACGGGCTCGTCGACATCTTCGATCGAGGAATTGTTCATGATAGTTTCTTGCGCGGACCTGCGAATCCAAATATGTTAGTAAAAACCCCGAAAGAGAGGAATACATTTAAATGGCTGAGACCCCGGATTCGACAGAGTTGCTGGAGTTGACGACTGAAATCGTCTCCGCCCATGTTGGCAACAACAGCGTCGCCGTCAACGATTTGCCCCAACTGATCCAGGAAGTATACCGATCCTTGGCCCAGGTCGGAGCGGGGCCACTCGTGCCCGAGCGGCCACAGCCAGCGATAGCGATCAAGAAGTCGGTGACCCCCGATTTCATCATCTGCCTCGAAGACGGCAAGAAACTCAAAATGCTCAAGCGCCACCTGAAAACCGCGTACGACATGACGCCCGACGAATACCGCGTGCGGTGGGGGCTGGCGCCCGATTATCCGATGGTGGCGCCGAACTACGCCAAGCACCGCAGCAATCTCGCCAAAAAGATCGGACTCGGAACAAAACCCAGGCGCCGTCGCGGCCGGGTCAATTGATCGCCGGGCGGCGGTTCCGGTAACATTGCCGCGACACCACATTCGGCGCAACGGCCCTCCGGACGATCCGATGTCCCAACGCTCCCGTATCGAGCAACTGTGCATCGATTACGGCATGAAGATGACGGCCCAGCGCCGACTCGTCGCAGACGTACTTTCGGATGCCAGCGACCATCCGGACGTGGTCGAGGTCCATCGGCGCGCCGCCCAGATCGATCCTCGGATTAGCATCGCCACCGTGTACAGGACTCTGCGACTTCTGGAAGAGGCCGACATCCTGGAAAAGCACGACTTCGGGGACGGACGCTCGCGCTACGAATCGGTGCCCGATATCCACCACGACCACTTGATCGACGTCCGGACCGGGCGCGTGATCGAGTTTCGGAACCCCGAAATCGAAGCGCTTCAGGAAAAAACGGCCCGATCCCACGGTTTCAGGCTCATCGGCCATCGCCTGGAACTTTACGGCGTTCCACTGAAATCGAAAAAGAAAGGTGACCGTGGGCGCTAGAACGCTACATATCAAGACCTTCGGTTGCCAGATGAACGTGTATGATTCCGCCCGCATGGCGGACGCGCTTGCGCCGCTCGGATTCGTCTCGACCGAGCGCGCGGACGACGCCGACGTGGTGATCCTCAACACCTGCCATATCCGCGCGAAGGCGGCCGAAAAGGTCTATTCCGAACTCGGTCGGCTGCGCCGTCTCAAGGCGCAGAAGAAAGATCGGGGCGGACGCATGATCCTCGGCGTCGCGGGTTGCGTCGCCCAGGCGGAAGGAGAGGAAATCCTGCGCCGGGCACCGTTCGTCGACTTGGTGGTCGGACCACAGGCCTATCATCGATTGCCGCGCATGATCGTCGATCTCGACCGCTCGGCAGTCCCGGCGATCGATGTCGACTTTCCGCCCGAATCCAAATTTGACCATCTTCCGGAGTTCGGCGCTGCGTCGGGCGTCGGCGCGTTTTTGACGGTTCAGGAGGGTTGCGACAAGTTCTGTAGCTTTTGCGTCGTGCCGTACACGCGCGGGGCGGAGTATTCGCGGCCTGCTGGCGACGTCCTCGACGAGGCACGGCGCCTGGTCGACGCTGGCGCGCGCGAGCTCACCTTGTTGGGCCAGAACGTCAACAACTACCACGGCGCGCGGCCGCGCACGTTTTCACCCTCGCGGCCGGGGTCGGCGGAGTGGGGGCTGGGCCGGCTGATCGCGGAACTCGCCTCGATCGAAGGGCTGGAGCGGATCCGGTACACCACGTCGTACCCCACCGATATGAACGCCGAGTTGATCGCGGCCCACCGCGACGTCGCGAAGTTGATGCCGTTCGTTCATCTGCCCGCGCAGTCGGGCTCGGATAAGGTGCTCTCGGCCATGAACCGCCGCCATGACGCCGCCGGTTACCGGCGCATCGCCGAGGCGATGCGAGCGGCGCGTCCCGACATCGCGTTCTCGTCGGACTTCATCGTCGGATTTCCGGGAGAGGGCGAGGCGGACTTCGAAGACACCTTGCGCCTGGTCCGCGATGTCGGCTTTCTCCAGGCCTATTCGTTCAAGTACTCGCCGCGCCCGGGAACGCCCGCGGCGGCGATGGCCGATCAAGTGCCGGAAAGGGTGAAGGCCGCCCGCCTGATGCGGCTGCAGGAGCTCCTCGGCGACCAGCAGATGGATTTCAATCGGCGATGCGCGGGCACCGTCGTGGGGGTCCTGTTCGAGCGCCGCGGCCGCCGGTCGGGCCAAATCCTCGGCCGAAGCCCCTATTCCCTGCCCGTTCACGTCGAGGCCGGCGAAGACAGGATCGGAACGATTGCCGAGGTGCGCGTCATCCGTGCATACGCCAACAGCCTGAGAGGCCGGCTGGAGCCCGGAGAAAGCAATAGCGTGATCCCTTCGGCGACCATGGAATCACGGGCGGAGGCGCGGCCGTGACCGTGCCCCTCGCCCCCACCCCGGCCGACGACGGGGCGCGGAAATCCGAGCGGCTCGAATTCGCCGACAACGCGCTCCTGATCCAGCTCTTCGGCTCCCACCACGCCCATCTCGCGCGTATCGAGCAGCATCTCGACGTCTCGTTGCATGCGCATGGCAACGAGGTGAACGTTGCCGGCCCATCCGACGACGTGACCGCGGCGCGGGCGGTGCTCGAGGGCTTGTACGAGCGCCTGCGGCGTGGCCTGTCGGTCGGTTCCGCGGAAGTGGAGGCCGCGGTGCGCATGGCGGTCCGCGGCGGGCGCGAGGAGATTGCCGGCACGCACATTATTCGCACGCGCAAACGACAGATCACACCCCGCTCGGGGGCGCAACTCGCATACGTGAACGCCATCGAGTCGAGCGATCTCGTCTTCGGTCTCGGGCCTGCGGGAACCGGAAAAACGTACTTGGCCGTGGCCAAGGCGGTCGAAAAACTGGTTGGCGGCGAGGTGGACCGAATCATCCTTTCACGCCCGGCGGTCGAGGCCGGCGAGCAGCTCGGATTCTTGCCCGGCGACATGCGCGAAAAAGTGGACCCTTATATGCGCCCGCTCTACGACGCGCTCTACGACATGTTTCCGTCGCAACAGGTGGCGAAGCGCCTCGAGAGTGGCGAGATCGAGATCGCGCCGCTCGCGTTCATGCGCGGGCGCACGCTTTCGAACGCGTTCGTGATCCTGGACGAAGCCCAGAACACGACCCCCATTCAAATGAAGATGTTCCTGACCCGGTTGGGCGAGAATGCGCGCATGGTGGTGACGGGCGATCTCAGTCAGATCGACCTTCCCGATGGCGCGCGCTCGGGCCTGCGCGATTCCGTGGATGTGGTGCGCGATCTCGAAGGCGTCGCCGTGATCACCTTTTCCGACCAGGACGTGTTTCGCCACGCACTGGTGACGCGGGTCGTTCGTGCCTACGAGCGAATGGAGCGGAATGCGAATTCCGCGCGCGAGAAATGACGGCCGCCGACGCCAAAACCACGCCCGGGCTCGCCGTCGACGTGACCATTTGCGCCGAGGGCTGGCGCAAAGGGCTCGCCGAAGCCGAAGACATTTGCCGCCACGCCGCGCTGGCCGCGTTCGCGGGCGCAGGCGCGCGCCTTGACCGCTGCTCAGAGGTCAGTCTCTTGCTCGCCGACGACGCGCGCGTGCGGTCCTTGAACCGGGACTACCGCGGCCGCGACGTCGCCACCAACGTGCTGGCCTTTGCGGGCGGTTCGGTGGGCGAGGGCAGTGGCGGCGGGCCGACGGTGCTCGGGGACGTTGTCGTCGCCTATGAAACCGCCGCCGCCGAGGCCGCTGCCGCGGACGAGCACCTGGCGGATCACTTAAGTCTCCTCGTGGTCCATGGTATGCTTCACCTGCTAGGATTCGATCACCAAACGGACGAGGCCGCCGAACGCATGGAACGGCTGGAGGCGACGATCCTGACATCGCTTTCTGGCGCCGCGTTTCATGCTGGCGCCTCGCAAGAATGATCCTGGGAGATGGACGACCAATCCTCGAGTAGCTCGCCCTGCGAAAGCGGGGCCGGACATCCGTCGTCACTCGCACATTCCTTTCGCGCTTGGCTGAAAGGCCTTCGCGGATTGCGCAACGGAGAGGGTTCGGCGCGTAACACCCTCGAGGAGCTCATCGAAGAGCGCGACGATTCCGAGGTACCGATCGATCAGGACGAGCGCACGTTGCTCGCAAACATCCTCGAGCTGCGCGGCAGCACCGTCCGCGACGTAATGGTGCCCGGCGCCGACATTGTCGCCGTCGATGCCGAGGCCCCGTTGGCCGACGTGATCCAGGCCATGACGCTGGCCGGGCATTCGCGGCTTCCGGTCTACCGCGAGACCCTGGACGATGCCATCGGGATGGTTCACATCAAGGACGTGGTCGCGTGGCGGGGCCAGGATACGGCCTTCGCGCTTTCCAAGATCGTGCGCAAGGTTCTGTTCGTTTCGCCGTCGATGCAGGTGCTGGAGCTGCTCTTGGAGATGCGGGTTACGCGCTCGCATATGGCCCTGGTGGTGGACGAGTTCGGGGGCGTGGACGGGCTCGTCACGATCGAGGACCTGGTCGAGGAGATCGTTGGAGAAATCGAAGATGAGCACGACCGCGCGCTTGAGCCGCGCCTGATCGAAAGGACGGACGGGACCTTAGACGCCGACGCACGCGTGACCGTCGAAACCCTCGAGACACGGGTCGGGCCGCTCCTCGGCGAAGACGAGCGCGAAGACATCGACACGCTTGGTGGGCTGATTTTCTCGCTCGCTGGCCACGTGCCGATCCGGGGCGAGCTCGTCGGCCACCCCTCGGGCCTCGAGTTCGAAGTGCTGGAGGCCGACCCGCGGCGCATCAAGCGCCTGCGGGTCAGGAACGTTCCTCCGCGCGCCGAGTCGGACCAGCGCCCGCGATCGTGAGCCGCGCTCGTTTTCCGGCGCGATCGTGGTCCGCCGCCTCGTGGCCGCCGAGCACCGCGCCGCGTTCGAATCGCGTGCGCGCCGCTAGAGCATCGTCCACTTCTGTGGAATCGCACCGACCCACACTCCCTCCCTACCACCCATGGCAGCGTAGTATTGGGGCGGTTGGGCCGGCGCGCGGGCTGGTTCCGATTAAACGGATTGTCCGCTAGATGCGGGCAGGCTCCGGACCGCCGGCGGAGGCGAATGCAAATTTTCTGATCCGGCGCCTGGGCGCGCTCGGACGCGCGCGCCGGGCGGCGTTGGCCGTTGTGTTGGGTGTCTTGGCGACCGCGGCAATGCCGCCGCTGCATCTCGTCTTCTTTCTGGTTCCCGCGTTCTCGGGACTTCTGGTGCTCATCGATTCGAGCGCGCGGCGGCGCGATGCCCTGGCGCTCGGCTGGTGGTTTGGTCTGGGACACTTCGCGAGCGGGCTCTATTGGGTTGCGTTCGCCTTTCTGGTGAACGCCGAGCGCCACGCCTGGATGGCGCCCTTCGCGGTCGTGGGACTGGCGAGCGTATGCGCGGCGTTTCCGGCGCTCGCGTCGCTGTTCGGCCGGGTTTTCCGCGGCCTCGGCCCGGGCCGTGTGGCGGCGTTCGCCGTCGCCTGGACGGCGTTCGAGTGGGTGCGGAGCTGGGTCTTCACCGGCTTCCCCTGGAATCTCGTCGGGACCGTGTGGACGGCGTCCGATTCCATGATCCAGGCGACAGCTCTGTTCGGCGTACACGGTCTTGGCCTTCTCACGGTCGCCGCGGCGGCGGCTCCGGTGCTTCTCGTCGATGCCGGCGCGAGGGCGCGCCCACGCCGAGCGGCGCTGGCCGTCGGGTTGATGGTCGCGCCGTTGGCGCTCGTTTGGGCCGGCGGTGTAATCCGTCTCGCTCACGCCGAGTCGCGATTCGTTCCCGGCGTCCGCCTGCGACTCGTGCAGCCCGCCATTCCCCAGGCGGACAAGTGGCGATCCGAATCGCGCCTCGACCACGTCGTCGAACAGGCGCGCCTAAGCGTCGAAGGCGCCGACGCCGCAAACCCGTTGCCGACCCACGTGATCTGGGCCGAGTCGGCCGTGCCGTTCTTCGTCGAGTACGAGCCCGCCGTCCGGGCCTTGATCGCCGAGGCGACGCCGGCGGGAGGGATTACCCTGTTCGGCGCGCCGCGGCGCACACCTCCGGGAACGGTCCCCTACCGTGTCTGGAACAGCCTTTTCGCGATCGACCCCGAAGGACACCTCAGCTGGACCTACGACAAGCATCGCTTGGTTCCCTTCGGTGAATACGTACCGTTTCGAAACATCCTGAATCCCGCCAAGATCACCTCGGGCGGAACCGATTTCTCGCCCGGCGCGCGCCGCCAAACGCTCGATCTTCCGGGGCTCCCGCCGGTCGGTCCGTTGATCTGCTACGAAGCGATTTTCCCGGGGAGGGTCGTGGATTCGGCGCGTCGGCCGAGCTGGCTCCTCAACCTCACCAACGACGGTTGGTTCGGCGTCTCGACGGGTCCGTATCAACACTTCGCGGCGGCCAAGCTGCGCGCGGTCGAAGAGGGTATACCCCTTGTGCGGGTGGCGAACACGGGGATCTCGGGCGTCGTCGACGCCTACGGGCGGACCACGGTTTCCTTGCCCTTGGGGCGCAAGGGCGTGGTCGACGCCGCGCTTCCCGCGCCGCTGGGGGGCGTGACGCCCTACGGCCGATTCGGCGATTTGGCGGCCCTGATTGCCGCCGCCATTGCGATCATGTCTTGTTTCATTTTGAAAAAATACAACTATTAGTAAGGTTTTTGAACCTTAAGTTGAAGTATATTTTCCTCTTCTATCTTTTGGATTACTCATTGTACACTAAGGAATTCCAATCTCTCTATTGACCCACTTGCCTCGCCCAATCATATTGCGCGTTGACATTCCGGTGCCGAACGCCTCCGCGACGCGGCTTAGGCGTTCGTGTTCATGAGAGGGGTTTGAGTTGGCATGAAGGCTGCAACCGCAACCCGTCCGCGAAAGAAACGGTCGCGGGCGCCGGCGAAGAATGGTCCGAACCCGGTCGATGTTCACGTCGGCGCACGGGTCCGGTTGCGCCGCACACTGGTCGGGATGAGTCAGGACAAACTCGGTCAGGCGCTCGGTCTGACCTTTCAGCAGGTCCAAAAATACGAACGCGGGTCCAACCGCATCGGCTCGAGCCGGCTCTATCAGCTCGGCCAAATCCTCGATGTGCCGGTTTCGCACTTTTTCGACGAGATGCCTGATGACATCGCGGCGTCGCAGCGCGGTCACGGCGCCCACGGACTCGCGGACCAGGCACAGCAATCCTACGGCGACGATTCCTTGACTCGCCGTGAGACCCTGGAGCTCGCACGTGCTTATTACCGGATCACCGATCCGAAGGTGCGAAAGCAACTGTTCGAGCTGACGAAATCGCTGAGCGGGCCGGTGCCCCGAATAAAGAAGCGTTGAGTTCCCCGATTCCGGCGGCCAGCACGCCAGCAAACGGGGACTGGTCGAAACTCCTTGACGCTCGTAACAATGCTTGCAACAAGAACCGCCGCCCGCGCGAGCGGACGAAACGGCGCCGTCAGTCCCGCGTTCGTGCGGGCGCGTTGAATGCCGGCCGTATTATGTGGCCGCACGTCGCGCTGGCGACGCCAGATACCTGCACTGTTTTCAAGGCCACGTTCGAGCGTGCAACGCGACAACTTAAACGCGAACTGTGAATTGCCCTCATGGGATTGTTGCGGATGGGCGCCGGGATACCGGGCACGTCGGCCACCCGCTGAGCAAAGGTGCGTGAAGTGAAAAACAGCGAGTATCTGTTCACGAGTGAATCGGTCTCGGAGGGGCACCCCGACAAAATCTGCGATCGCATATCCGACGCGATCGTCGACGCCTACCTCACGGCCGATCCCTTCGCGCGCGTTGGCGTCGAGACCCTGTGCACCACCAACCGCGTCGTCATCGCCGGCGAGGTACGCGGGCTTGTGTCGATCCCCCGCGACGGCATCGAGAGCATCGCCCGCACGGCGATCAAGGAGATCGGTTACGAGCAGGAGAGTTTTCACTGGCAGATGGCCGACGTCGACGTTTACGTGCATGCCCAGTCCACGGATATCGCCGTTGGCGTGGATGCGGCCGGCAACAAGGACGAGGGTGCCGGCGACCAGGGCATGATGTTCGGTTTCGCGTGCCGCGAGACCGACGTCCTGATGCCGGCGCCCATCTACTATGCGCACGCGATCCTGAGATCCATCGCCGAGGCCCGGCATTCGGGCGCCGAACCGGAATTGGGCCCGGACGCGAAAAGCCAAGTGACCCTCGCCTACGTGGATGGCAAGCCGTTCCGGGCCGAGGCCGTGGTCGTGTCCACCCAGCACGCCGAAAAGCTTTCTCAAGACGAGGTTCGCGAGATCGTTCGCCCGCACGTGCTCAACGTGCTGCCCGAGGGTTGGATGTGCGAGGAAGAAAAATTCTTCGTCAACCCGACGGGCCGCTTCGTGATCGGAGGGCCGCACGGGGATGCGGGGCTCACCGGGCGCAAGATCATCGTCGATACGTACGGGGGCGCCGCGCCCCATGGCGGCGGCGCGTTTTCGGGAAAGGATCCGTCCAAGGTTGACCGCTCGGCGGCCTATGCCGCGCGTTACCTCGCCAAGAACGTGGTCGCGGCCGAATTCGCCGAGCGATGCACGATCCAACTCTCATACGCGATCGGCGTCTCCAAACCCCTTTCGCTTTACATCGACACCCACGGGACCGGACGCGTGGACGGCCACAAACTATCCGACGTGCTTCAGACCCTTGTCGATCTTTCGCCGCGGGGGATCCGCGAGCACCTGAAACTCAACCGGCCGATCTACGCCCGGACCGCGGCGTACGGTCACTTCGGCCGGGCCTCGGAACCCGACGGCGGGTTTTCATGGGAGCGCATGGATCTGGTGTCGGCATTGCGTTCGGCGTTCGCCGCGCATTGAGCGGCCGCGAGCGAGACGCGTCTCGGGACGATCGTTCGCACGCCTTGTTGTACGGACGCCGGCGCGGGCACGGTCTTCGCCCCGGACGCCAAAGGCTGATCGCAGACATGCTGCCCGCGATGCGCTTGGCAGTGCCCGAATCCGGTCCCATCCAGACCGACGCCGTGTTCTCTTGGCCGGTCCGCGATTTGTGGCTCGAGATCGGCTTCGGATCGGGCGAACACTTGGCCGCCCAGGCTCGCGCGCATCCCGACGTCGGACTCATCGGATGCGAGGTGTTCGTCAACGGAATCGCCGCGCTGCTCGCGCGCATGGCGCAAGACGCGATCACGAACGTCCGCATCTTCGACGATGATGCGCGCCTGCTGATGCGGCGGCTTCCCGACGCGAGCCTCGGGCGGGTCTTCATTCTCTTTCCCGACCCCTGGCCCAAGACCCGCCACGCGGCCCGCCGCTTCGTCTCGGCCGAGAACCTGGATACCTTGGCGCGCCTCATGCGCGACGGAGCGGAGCTCCGGTTCGCGAGCGATCATGCCGAATACGTGCGCCAAACCCTCGACGTCGTGGGCCGCGATGCGCGCTTCACCTGGACCGCCCGGACGCGCGCGGACTGGCGCCGTCCCGGCGACGCGATCGCGACCCGCTACGAGGCCAAGGCCCAACGCCAAGGGCGCGCGTGCGTGCACTTGCGGTTCTTGCGCCAGTCGCGTGCCTGAACCGAAACCGCGCTTACGGCGCCTGGATGCGCGCGTCCCGGGCGACGAACGGCTCCCTTGTATTCGGCGCGGATGGGAGTATATATTTGTTGTCGCGCAAGTGTTGCGCTACGAAATTCGCCCTTGTGGTCGGAATGGACGAGGGTGGGCCGGCGGCCCACCTTTTATTTTGGTCGAAGCCGGCAATGCCGCGGAACGGTCACGACCGATTAGCATGCGACGCGGACCTGTCGCGCCGAATCGAACGCACGATAGCGCCGATCGTGCGCGAGCTCGGGTTCGTCATCGTCCGGGTGCGGGTGTTCGGCGTTGACAGGCCCCGGTTGCAGATCATGGTGGAGCGGCACGACGGCGGATCGATCACGGTCGACGATTGCGCCGACATCTCTCGCGCCGTATCGGCGGCCTTGATTGTGGACGATCCCATCGCCGGATCATACACGCTTGAGGTGAGCTCCCCCGGTATCGATCGCCCGCTGGTTCGGCCAGAGGATTTCGAGCGCTTCGCGGGCAGCGAGGCCAAGCTGACCACGAAGCGCGTGATCGACGGGCAAAAACGCTTCCGCGGCCTACTCCTGGGGCTCGACGGCGGCGCCGTGCGTATCGTGGTCGACGGCACCGAGCGTGCCATCGCGATCGACGACATCGCCCAGGCGAAACTGGTCTTGATCGACGCGTCGTTGCGCAAAGGGCGCAAACCGGTGAAGTGACGAGGGTCCGAATCCATGGAAAACGAGTCAGTCTATTCGCGGCTAGAACTTCTGCAGGTGGCGGAAACGGTGGCCCGTGACAAGGGCATCGGCCGCGACGAGGTCATCGAGGCCATGGAACAGGCCATCCAGAGGGCCGGCCGGTCCAAATATGGACACGAGCACGACATTCGCGCGACGATCGACCGGGAATCCGGCGCCATCAAGCTGGCCCGCTACCTTGAGGTGGCCGAGGAAATAGAGGATGAGGCGACGCAGATCAATTTGGAGACGGCGCGCAAACAGAAGTCCGACGCCGAGGTCGGCGAGTTCCTGATCGAGCCCCTGCCGCCCATCGATTTCGGACGCATCGCCGCCCAGACCGCGAAGCAGGTTATCGTCCAGAAGGTGCGCGAAGCCGAACGTAAGCGGCAATACGAGGAGTTCAAGGACCGGGAAGGCGAAATCGTCAACGGTCTCGTGAAGCGCGTCGAGTTCGGAAATGTGATCGTCGATCTGGGGCGGGCCGAGGCGCTTCTCCGGCGCGACGAGTGCATTCCCCGGGAGCATTTTTCCAACGGCGACAGGGTCCGCGCCCACATCGTCGCGGTCCGCGAGGAGCCACGCGGACCCCAGATATTCCTGTCGCGCAGCCATCCGCATTTCATGGCCAGTCTGTTCGCCCAGGAAGTCCCGGAAATCTACGACGGGATCATCGAGATCAAGGCGGTGGCCCGCGATCCGGGCTCGCGCGCCAAGATCGGGGTGATTTCCAGCGACTCCAGCATCGATCCGGTCGGCGCCTGCGTGGGCATGCGCGGATCGCGGGTCCAGGCGGTGGTCGGCGAGCTCCAGGGCGAAAAGATCGACATCATCCCGTGGTCGCCCGATCCCGCAACCTTCATCGTCAACGCGCTGGCGCCGGCCGAAGTGGCGAAGGTCGTCCTCGACGAAGAGGCCCATCGCATCGAGGTGGTGGTGCCGGACGATCAGCTCAGCCTTGCCATCGGTCGGCGCGGGCAGAACGTTCGGCTGGCTTCGCAGCTTACCGGCTGGGACATCGACATCCTGACCGAGGCCGAGGAATCGGAGCGCCGCACCGAGGAATTTCGCTCGCTCTCGCAAATGTTCGTCGATTCCCTCGCCGTCGACGAGGTGATCGCGCACCTCCTGGTGACGGAGGGATTTTCCTCGGTCGATGAAGTTGCGTTCGTTCCGGCCGGAGACCTCGTCGAGATCGAGGGGTTCGACGAAAACGTCGCGGCGGAATTGCAAGAACGCGCCCGCGTGTTCCTAGCCGAGAAGGACGCCGAGAACACGCGGCGTCGC
>JASMAE010000046.1 GCA_030754475.1 Rhodospirillales bacterium | reverse complement strand
TCCCGATCGCGGATTCTCGCGGCCGCGTCATCGCCTTCGGCGGCCGGGCGCTCGGAGAAATGGAGCCCAAGTACCTGAACTCGCCGGAAACGGTGCTCTTTCACAAGGGCCGGGTACTCTATGGCCTCGCCCAGGCCGCGGAGGAGACCCGTTCGCGGGGAGAGATCGTCGTCGCCGAAGGGTACATGGACGTGATCGCCCTGCACCGCGCGGGTTTTGGCAACTCGGTCGCGCCGCTCGGGACCGCGCTCACCGAGGACCAGCTGCGATTGCTCTGGCGATTGGCGCCGGCGCCGGTACTTTGCTTCGACGGGGACGCGGCGGGTACGAGGGCGGCCGTGCGCGCCGCGGAGCGCGCGTTGCCGCTCTTGCGCGCGGGCCACGGATTGCGGTTCGCCAGGCTCGAGGCCGGCGAGGATCCGGACAGCCAAAGCCGGCGCTACCACGATCCCATGTTCCTTCGCCACGCCATCACCGGCGCAATTCCGCTTTCGGAATTCCTGTGGCGAATCGAGACTCGGGGCCGAACCCGCATTCCGCCCGAGGAGCGCGCGGATCTGGAAGCGCGGTTGAAACGCCACGCACTCGCCATCGCCGACGAGACCATGCGGCGCCACGTCCTGAACGGCTTCAAGGATCGGCTGTGGGACGCCGTGCGGGCCACTCGCGGCCCCGGCCAGGCGCGTGGAAACGCGGCGCGGCCGGAAACGGTCGCCGTCGCGCGCGCCAGCGTCGGCGCGGCGCCGTCACGCGATGTTCACCTGCAACGCAAGCTCGTTGCCCTGATCTGCCGTCATCCCTGGCTTTTCGCCGACGTGGAGGAGGATTTCGGTGCCTTGGGATTCGAAGACGACGGCCTGGAATCGCTTCGCGAGGCGCTGGTCGAGATCCTCGGCGGTCCGGAGGCGGAGGAGCCGGACGCTGTGGCGGACGCACTCCTCACGCGCGGCCACGGTGCGATGCTCGATACCGTGTTCGGCGATCCGCTGTTGTTGGGCGTCGGATACTTAGCACCCGAGGCCGAGCGCGAGACCATCCGGCGAACGTGGGACGAGGCCATGGCCATGCTTCGCCAGCGCGAAAAAGCGGCCGAGATCGCCGCTCTTGGCGCCGCCGATCCCGATACGCTGACGGAAAGCGAAGTCGAGCGCCTGAAGGCGCTCGTCGAATCCCGCAACGCACTTCATGATTCGGAGCCATGATATCCGCGGCTCACGCGGCGCCGGCCGGGGCGCGAGGCCGAATCCGGTGGCGCGAGGGGCGCTGCGCTTGACAGGACTTGGATAGGGGTTTTTATGGAAGATTGGCGGTCAACAAAGCTTGACAAGAGGGGCTTCGCGCGCCAACTCAAACTCCGGACCCGCCCCGGGGTGGAGCGCGCATGCCTTTGCCCGTGAGAATGATGCGAATGCGCGGGGACGCGCCGCGCAGGCGATTTTGTGCGCACCGGATTGAGGGACGTGGATGACGACCAAGAGCAATACGACCACCAAAACCGAGACCGCGCGCGAGGAGGGCGGCGACGCGCCGGTGATCGATTCCCTCGAAACGGCGGTGAAGAAGATGGTCGCGCTCGGCAAGGAGCGCGGCCACGTCACCTACGACGAGCTTAACGCACTGTTACCGCCCGACCAGGTGTCGTCCGAGCAGATCGAGGACACCATGGCGATGCTTTCGGAGATGGGCATCAACGTGGTGGATGACGAAGAGAGCGAAGAAAGCTCGGACGACAGCGGCGCCCAAGGAAGCGAGGTGCCGTCGGGAGGCAACGTCGACGAGGACGAGCTCGCCCGAACCGACGATCCGGTCCGCATGTATTTGCGTGAGATGGGTAGCGTCGAGCTTCTGTCGCGCGAGGGCGAAATCGCGATCGCCAAGCGAATCGAGGCCGGTCGCGAGATGATGATCGGCGGCATCTGCGAAAGCGCGCTTACCATCAAGGCGATCGTCGAGTGGCACGACGACCTCGTCGACGGCCGGATCCTGCTGCGCGACATCATCGATCTGGAGACTACCTTCGGCGGCGCGCCGAACGCGGGCGAGGACTCCGAATCCTCAGACGGAGGGAACGGGGAATCATCGGACGCCGGTGACGGCAACGCCGCGCGCAGGGGAGACGGCGAGGCGCGCCCCGGAAACGGTACCGGCGAGGCGCGCCCCGGCAGCGGTAACGGCGAGGCGCGCCCCGGCGATGGTGACAGCAGCAAGGATTCGAGCGACGCCGACGAGGAACCCAATCTCACGCTCGCGGCGATGGAGGCGAAGCTCAAGCCCGAGGTGATCGAGACCTTCGAGCGAATCACGTCCACCTACGCCAAGCTGCACCGGCTGCAGAAGCTGCGCCTGGAGGCCATGCAGAAGGGCGAGAACCTGAGCCCGGCCCAGGAACGCCGTTACGCAAAGCTTCACCACGAGCTGGTGCAGCTGATGGAGACGGTGCATCTGAACAATCCCCGCATCGAGCAACTGGTCGACCAGCTCTACGGCCTCAACCGGCGCCTCTTCGGACAACTCGGCCAACTCATGCGGCTCGCCACCAACTGCAAGGTCAAGCGCGAGGACTTTCTGGAACAGTACACCGGCCACGAGTTGGACGTGGGCTGGACGCGACGCGTCTCGCGGCTGGGCAAGGCGTGGAATACCTTCGCGACCAAGCACCGCGACGACATCGCCGCCATCCGCAAGGACGTCGCCGCGACGACCGAGATCGCGAGGCTGCCGGTTGGCGAGTTCCGGCGCATCGTCAAGACCGTGCAGAAGGGCGAACGCGAGGCCGGCAAGGCGAAGAAAGAGATGATCGAGGCCAACCTGCGCCTCGTGATCTCGATCGCCAAGAAGTACACCAACCGGGGGCTCCAGTTCCTGGACCTGATCCAGGAGGGCAACATCGGCCTGATGAAGGCGGTGGACAAGTTCGAGTACCGGCGCGGCTACAAGTTCTCCACCTACGCCACCTGGTGGATCCGCCAGGCCATCACGCGCTCGATCGCCGACCAGGCCCGCACCATCCGCATCCCGGTCCACATGATCGAGACCATCAACAAGCTGGTCCGCACCTCGCGCCAGATGCTGCACGAGATCGGCCGCGAGCCGACGCCCGAGGAACTGGCCGTCAAGCTGGGAATGCCGCTCGACAAGGTGCGCAAGGTCCTCAAAATCGCCAAGGAGCCGATCAGCCTCGAGACCCCGATCGGCGACGAAGAGGACAGCCACCTCGGTGACTTCATCGAGGACAAGAACGCGGTCCAGCCGCTCGACGTGGCGATCCACGTGAACCTGCGCGAGACCGCGACCCGGGTGCTGTCGAGCCTGACGGCGCGCGAGGAACGCGTGCTCAGGATGCGGTTCGGGATCGGCATGAACACCGACCATACGCTGGAGGAGGTGGGCCAGCAGTTCTCGGTGACCCGCGAGCGCATCCGCCAGATCGAGGCCAAGGCGCTACGCACGCTCAAACACCCCAGCCGTTCGCGCAAGCTGCGCAGCTTTTTGGATTACTGAGCGGGCTCAAGAAGACAGAGGAGCGGCTTGGCAAGGCCGGGCCGAGGTCC
>JASMAE010000045.1 GCA_030754475.1 Rhodospirillales bacterium | reverse complement strand
CGTTTGCCGCCGTGCCCGTGGCGACCAGGAAGACATCGGCTTCCGTCTCGAAGACGTCGGCGATGCGCGCCTCGATCGCGCGGCTGTCGGCGTCCTCGCCGTAGGCTATGCGCGCGCGCGCGTTGGCCCGCGCGATGGCCGCCAGGATCTCGGGCGCTGCGCCGGCGACGTTGTCGCTCGCGAAGTTCATGAGGTGCCGTTGCCTCCCTCGCCAGCGGTCGCGCGCAGCGCGACAGCGCGGAAGCGGGGGCCTTCAGGCTCGAAGACGTGCGCCCGCGTCTCTACCGCCCGGCCTTGCGCGACGGCAGTGATAAGCCAGATCAGGTCGGGCTCGAAGACCCGATCGAGGTCGCGTGCCGACGGCTCGGCGGAATGGTCGGGGTGGGAATGGTAGAGACCCACGACGTCGTCGTCGCCACCGCGAAGTTCCTTCATCAGGTTCAAACGAACGCGGGAGTCCACCTCGAAGGACGTTCGCGCGTCGCCGCCAGTCAGGTTCACGCTCTCGGCGACGCGGGTCACGAGAATGTCGTCCGCCGCGCCGTGCCGGCCGGCCAGCAACCCGCAGCACTCGTCCGGATAGGAGGCTTCCGCGGCACGCTCAATCCGCTCGAGCAAGGAACGCGCGATTCGGATCACCGTGTCACCCCGATGGTGCCGAGAATCTTGCCCGTATGGGTGTCGAGCACGATCACGCGTTCGCACTCGTTGATGGGGGGGCCGATTCGCAGGTAGAGACGGTCGCCATCGGGTTGTACCTCGACAATGATGCAACCCGACGGCAACGTGATGCTCGCCTCATCGAAGGCCTGCGTCGGGCCGCCGCCGGTGGAAAAGAGTGAGAAACCGGGATCCGTGGCCTTGGAGTACAGCCCGTAGGCGATCAGCGCCATGCCGGCGACGATGAGGAGCCCCATCCCGATCACCAGAGCCTTGAGTGCCCGCATCGCCCGCGACCCGTGCTAAAAACCAGAGAAGCGCGGGGACCGGTCCGCTCCGGGACCGTTTTGTCGGCGCCCGCGCCGGAGGTGCCGTGACTCCCGGAACCACTTATACCGTTCCGGTCCCCGCCGACAAGGGGGGGACCCGGTTGGACCGGTTGCTTGCCGAGGCGGTTCCTGCGCTGTCACGGACGCGCGTCAAGGCCTTGATCGACGGTGGCCAGATCGCGATTGCCGGCGACAGCGAGGTCCGGCTCTCGCCGGCCTATCGGGTCAAGCGGGGCGAAACCTTCCGTGTCCTCGTGCCCGAAGTCCGGCCGGCGGTGCCCGAACCCCAGGCTATCCCGCTCGCGATCGTCTTCGAGGACGCCGACGTGATCGTCGTCGACAAGCCGGCCGGACTCGTGGTCCACCCGGCGCCGGGCAACCCCGATCGGACCCTTGTGAACGCGCTGTTGGCGCACGCGGGCGAGAGCCTTTCGGGCATCGGCGGCGTGGCGCGGCCGGGGATCGTGCACCGGTTGGACAAGGACACGAGCGGGCTTTTGGTGGTCGCCAAGAATGATGCCGCCCATCAGGGGCTCGCCGGCCAGTTCGCGTCGCGGCGTCTCCGGCGCGTGTACACGGCGCTCGTCTGGGGTGTGCCGGTGAAGCGCACGGGCACGATCGAGGGAAACATTGGGCGCAGCGCGACGAACCGCAGGAAAATGGCGGTTGTCGCCAAGGGTGGCAAGGTGGCGCGCACGCACTACGTCATGATTCGCGTCGCCGGGCCGCACGCGAGTCTATTGGAATGCCGCCTCGAGACCGGGCGCACACACCAGATCCGCGTCCACTTGGCGAGCCTGGGGCATCCGGTCGTGGGCGATCCGCTGTATGGTGGGAGCGCGGCGCGGCGCCGCTTCGTCCCCGAGGCCGTGCGCGAAGTGATCACGCGCGCGGGCCGCAACGCGCTCCATGCCCGCGAGCTGGCCTTCGTCCACCCCACGAGCGGCGAGCGTTTGCTGTTTCGTTCCCCGACGCCGAACGACATGAACGAAGTGATCCGCGCGATCGATGCGATGGGGACTCTCGATTCGTGAGCCGGCACGTTCGCATCGTCCATCTATCGGAGGCGCCCGGCGTGTCGGCGACGCTTGCGCGCTGGTTCGAGGACGCGTGGGCCCCCTGGTACGGGGCTGACGGGCCGGGCGACGCGGCACGCGATCTCGCGCTTTGCCGGCGCCGCGACGAACTGCCCATCTGTCTCGTCGCCCTCGGCGCGGACGGCCAGGTGACGGGGACCGCCGCGCTCAAGTCCGAATCGGTGGGCGCCGATCAACACCCGGACCCGTGGTTGGCGGCGTTTCTGGTGGGTAACGAGCATCGCGGCCAGGGTGTGGGGACAGCCCTCGTCGAAGCGATCGAGGCCGAGGCGCGGCGCCAGGGGTGCGCCGCCGTCTATGCGTCGGCGGCGAACGGCGAGGCGATGTTCCAGCGCCGCGGCTGGCGCGCGGTTGGGGCTGCCCGAAGCTTAAGGGGGCGGGTCGCGGTCTATCGTCGTGATCTCGGATAGTGTCCTCGGCCGCCGGCGTGCACATAGAGCAGATCGCGGTCTGACGGACCCGCTTGCAGCGATCCAGCGGGCGCGTGAATCTGCTCTGCATTATTGAGACCGAGCGGATGGGCGCGTTTGATTGGGGCCGCATCGCGGTTCTAGTCAAACGCGATCCGCTCTATGGGCCGCCGTCAGGCGGGAACCTGGTCGTCCGACGTCTCTTGCGGCTCTTGTGGCTCTTGCGGTTTGGGCGACGGCTCCTCGATGTGGCCCGCGACATCCTCTCCCCATTCCTCGATCAACGTGCGCTGGATACGGCTGAGCTGCGCGATCCGACGCTGGCTTATGACAGTCAGTATCGCGCCCACCAGCGGGGGTACGGCGATGAATATCATCCATCCGAAGCCGGCGGCGGAATAGATGAGCAGGAGCGAGAACACGTCGGTCAGAATGTCCACCGCCGCGGAGACAGTGTGCTGGCCCGTCCACAAGTCCGTGAGGAACGGATAGACCCCGCAGAAATTCAACCCGCCAACGCAATAGACCGAATACTTCTGCGGCGACCGGTCGATGATGAAGGCGACGATCGCCGGCATCATGGCGAAGAAGAGCAAGACGACGGTGGGCAGCGAGAGGATCACCACGAGCACGAACGTGACGGCGAGAAGGAACGGCGTCCAGGGCGCCTTTTTTCGCCACCGGGCGCCGTCGGGTTCGGGAACTGTTGGGCCATGTTGCGCGGATTCCCTAATAGGTTTCCACGAGAACGAGGATGGTGATGACGATGAGGGTGATAAGCACCGACGACATGGCGGAAATCTGTTGGCCGATCGTTTCGGCGGTCTCGGCGCGCGCCGCATCGCTGCTTTCGATGCGCTCGATTTCCACGTTGGTCGCCTCGTACTGAGCGACCGCATCGGAAAATCCATTCTCGTCCGCGCGCCGCTTTTCGCGGTTGTCGATGAAGTCGTAGATGTCGGCAAGGCTTCCCTGGCGGATCAGGCGCGGGATCTCGCGTTCCAGCGCGCGCCGAGTCGTTCGGCTGTGATAGCTGCTGATGGCCGGACCCAACAGCCCGCCCACCCAGCTCGTTAAGTTGAACACGGGCCCCGTGTTCAGCCGCCACTGCAAGAGTGCGAGGATGCTGAGCAAGCCGACGCTCGACGTCTTGGGATCGGAATCAGCGAGGGCCGCCAGGTAGGCGGAGGTGTCCTGTTCCATCCGTGCGGCGATGAATGCGGCTATGTGCCGGTCGATGGGGCTCGTCTTGCCGTCGACACGATTTGCGGCGTCGTTGAGCGCCGGCAGCAGATCCTCGACGTCGGCGACATAATCCTGGATGACGAGCTGGCTCTGACACGGGAGGCCGGGGTTGAGCTCGTACAGGCAACGTTCGATCCCGTAGCCGATTTCCGGGCTCTGAAAGTTTGCGCGCTGGCGTGCGAAGCTTCCCTCGACCACGCCCGGGCCGAGTTGCAGACTTCTCTGGGCGGCGAACCACAAGGCGGGGATGTCGCGCAACACCGCCTCGATCGGGATCTGGGCTTCGCCGCGGCGCAGAATTTCAAGGGCGAGCGCCGGGCCGAAGCCGTCGGGCATGAACGCAAACCCGCGGTAACGAACGGGGCCCAGGGGATCCAGGAGGGAACAGATCTTGGTGATCAGGAGGTCGTCGTCGCAAGGTGCACTGGGGTCGGGACCTTGGATATCCTTGATCGCCTCGGAGACCAAATCGGCGAGCTTGCCGTTGCCCATGCTGCGGCGTATCCAGTGATCCAGGCGGCCTTCCTTGACCACCGGCAGCGCTTCGGTGGTGTTTTGGCCGAAGGCATGGGCGAGTGTCCGGGGCGTAAAGTGCTCGCGGCCGTCGAAGAGTAGCTCGTCCGCCGATTTCGCGATCGGTTTGCGCTGGACGGGCGTCATTCGGGTGCCGGTGATCCAGTTCTCGAGGCGCTCCAGATCCCAGCGTTCCAAGGCATCGTCGCTGGTAAGCCCGCGCAAGAGCTCGATAAAGGGGGTGGGAATGCGCTCGCGACTGCAAAGCGCGGCGAACGTGCCCTGTTCGGCCTTCACGGCAAGAAGCGCATCCTCGCTCAAACGCTCCAGCGGATTGCGGCCGAGGATCAGAAATACCAAGCTCACACCCAGCGCGTACAGATCCTCCGATGCTCCGCCTTCGCCGCGACCGCCCTGGGAAGCCATGCCGCGCTCGATGGTCTCGAAGATCAGCGGCTGATCGAAACCGGGCGGGCAGGTGACGGCATCGCCGAGCACCAGATCCTGGCGGGCTTCGTCCATGAAGAAGAGATTGTTGGGGCGGATCGAGCGATGCGCCAGGTCGCGCGATTCAAGCCTGCGAAGGGTGGCCGCGATCGGTTCGACGATAAGGCCTCTGATCTCGAGTTCGGTGAAATTTGCGCCGTCGGCCGAGAAGTTCGGGGCGAGGCGGCCGCCGGCGGGACGCTCGTAAATGACGGCCATGCAGCGTTCGCCGAGCGTCGGCCAATCCACCGGTCCCCATTCGACGAGGGGAACGATCCCCTTGACGTGACCGCCTTTCAATTGCGGCATCACTTCGGCGCGCGGCGGCAGGCCCGGATTGCAGATCGATGCCAGCAGATGGCGGCCAGTGTCGCGCCGGTCCTCGACGTGGAAAGCCGGCGCGGAGGGCATGTCGAAATCGGGAACCGGGCGGCTCGGCTCAATCTGATAGCGCTCGTCGAGCAGAACCGGACCGCCGGGCACGAACGCGGTGTTGGCCGCCGGCGCCGCTGATGCCGGTGCGCCGCCCGGCGCTTCTTGCGCGGGAACTCCGTTCGCCTGTGATTCAGTGGTCTCTGCCACGCCGCTCGCTCTCCCGGCCTGCGTCTCGCGCTCGCGCGCCTATTCGCTTCCAATTTGGGCGTGCGGAGGGCGCGTTTTCAAGCCCTTCCCGCCGGCGTCGCGCGCGGCCCGGTCCGCCAAGGAAACTAATCGTCAAACCGTTGCCAAACAATTAAGGCAACGGCAACAAGAACGGGCCTTTCGGCTGCGCGCGGACGGCCGCGTCTTCAATCGGCGAAGGGATCGTGGACCAGGATCGTGTCCTCGCGCTCGGGGCTGGTGGAGAGGAGTGCCACGGGCGCTTCGATCAGTTCCTCGATTCTGCGGATGTATTTGATCGCGGTCGCGGGCAACTCGGCCCAGGAGCGCGCGCCGCGAGTGCTTTCCGACCAGCCCTCAAGCGTCTCGTAGACGGGCTCGACGGCGGCTTGCCGGTAAGTGGACGCAGGCAAGTGGTCGAGAGTCTCGTTCTCGATCCGGTAACCCGTGCACACCTTGAGTTCGGAAAAACCGTCGAGGACATCGAGTTTGGTGAGCGCGATCCCGTGGACACCGTTGACCTTTACCGACTGGCGCACGAGCACCGCATCGAACCAGCCGCAGCGGCGGGCGCGCCCGGTGACAGTCCCGAACTCGCGTCCCCGCTCGCCCATGCGTGCCCCGGTCGCACCTATGAGTTCGGTGGGAAAGGGGCCGCTGCCGACCCGCGTCGTGTAGGCCTTGACGATGCCGAGCACGAAGTCGACCGCGCCCGGCCCCTGACCCGAACCGGTGGCGGCCTGACCGGCGACCGTATTCGACGACGTGACATAAGGATAGGTTCCGTGGTCGACGTCCAACATGGTTCCCTGGGCGCCCTCATACAGGATTCGCTTGCCCGCCCGGCGGGCTTCGTCGAGGTGTTTCCAGACCACGTCCGCGAACGGCAGCACCTGGGGCGCGATCTTCAGAAGCCCGTTCGCGATGTCGTCGGCGTTCAGTTCTTTGCGGCCCATCCCACGCAAGAGCGCGTTGTGGTGGAGCAGCATGTTTTCCACCTTGCGCGCGATCTGATCGGGTTCGCGCAGATCCCCGAGCCGAATGGCCCGGCGCCCGACCTTGTCCTCGTAGGCGGGCCCGATACCGCGCCGCGTCGTTCCGAGGCTCGCGCCCCCGAGCGCACTCTCGCGCGCTTGGTCGAGGTTGCGATGCAGGGGCAGGATCAAGACCACGTTCTCGGAGATCCGCAGGTTTTCAGGCGTCACGATGACGCCCTGGCCGCGCACGGTCTCGATCTCTTGCAAAAGCGCCCAGGGATCGAGCACGACGCCGTTGCCGATGATCGAGATCTTGCCCTCGCGCACCACGCCTGAGGGAAGCACGCTCAGCTTGTAGGTGATGCCGTCGATGACCAGGGTGTGGCCGGCGTTGTGGCCGCCCTGAAAGCGGACCACCACGTCGGCCCGTTTCGAGAGCCAATCGACGATCTTGCCCTTTCCTTCGTCGCCCCACTGGGAGCCAACGACCGCAACGTTCGCCATGGAGTTTCAGTCCTCTTGCGCGTTTGGCAGGTCGCGGAGTTCGCCGCCGGACCAGACATGGCTGCAGCCCAGACGCCGCGCTTCGTCGTCGGTCTCGGCAGTGACGTTCAGCATTCGCAGCGTGATCCAGCCGTCGACGCGGAGGTTCCGCGCGTCGTCCAGCGACGTTCCCGGCGCGAGCAACACCTTGGTCGAGCCTTGCGGGCGCGCCGCTAGGCGTAGCACGGTGTCCATGAACAGTGTCAAGCCCGTCGCCGGTTCGCTGTCGCC
>JASMAE010000044.1 GCA_030754475.1 Rhodospirillales bacterium | reverse complement strand
GATGAACTCGCGGCGCGGCTCGACCGCCTCGCCCATGAGCGTCCCGAACAGGTTATCGGCATCCTCGGCGTGGTTCACCTTGACCTGCAGGAGCGCGCGCGAGTTCACGTCCAGCGTGGTTTCCCAAAGCTGGTCGGGATTCATCTCGCCGAGACCCTTGTAGCGTTGGATCGAGATCCCCTTGCGTCCGATCGCGGTCACGGTGTCGATCAGCGAGATAGGACCGGTGATGGGGAATTCGTCATCCTTGGTCTTCAGCATTCCGTGACGGGCGTAGACCTTCTGCAGCTCGGCCGCCCTCTCGTCGAGGCGGCGGGCCTCGGCGCTCCGGATCAACGCCCCGTCCACCGCGTGGCGCTCTGAAACCCCGCGAAGCGTGCGGGTGAACACGAAGCCTCCGTCGGCGAGCGACTCGCCCCGCCACCCGCGTTCGGTCTCCACCTCGAGCGCGTCGAGGCGGCGGGCGATGTATTCGGCCGTTTCCGTAGCCTGGCCAGCATCCAACAGGATGCGCGGGTTCAGCGCGCCGAGGATGGCGGCCTGCTCGACCACCGCGGTCGGAACATGGCGCCCGAGGCTGCCAACCATGGTCTTGGCGGTTCGCGCTTCTTCGAGAGTGCGGCGCAGATCGGTGGCGGCAAGTTTGGTGCCGTCGTGGGTGGTGAAGACGGCGGCGTCGTCGATGGCGACGCTGAGAAGGTGGTCCTCGAGCGCGGCATCGTCCTTGAGGTAAATCTCCGAGCTGCCCCGTTTGGCGCGATAGAGCGGCGGTTGGGCGATATAGAGATATCCGTGATCGATGATTGGGCGCATGTGCCGATAGAAGAAGGTCAACAACAGGGTCCGGATATGGCTGCCGTCCACGTCGGCGTCCGTCATGATGATGATCCGGTGGTAGCGGCATTTTGAGATGTCGAAATCCTCTTCGCCGATGCCGGTGCCGATGGCGGCGATCAGCGTGACGATCTCGGCCGAGCCCAGCATCTTGTGCTCGCGTGCGCGTTCGACGTTGAGGATTTTTCCCCTGAGCGGCAGGATCGCCTGAAACCCGCGATCGCGCCCCTGCTTGGCCGAGCCGCCGGCCGAATCGCCCTCGACGATGAACATCTCGCTCTTTTCGGGATCGCGCTCCTGGCAATCGGCGAGCTTGCCGGGAAGCGAGGTCACATCCAAGGCGCCCTTGCGCCGCGTGAGATCACGCGCCCGCCTCGCCGCTTCGCGCGCCGTCGCCGCCTCGACAATCTTGCCGATCACCTTCCTCGCTTCGGCGGGATGCTCCTCGAGCCAGCGGTCGAGCTGCTCGCCGGCGACGGACTCGACCACCGGACGCACCTCGGACGAGACAAGTTTGTCCTTGGTCTGGCTGGAGAACTTGGGATCGCGCACCTTGACGGAGAGCACGCAGGTCAGCCCTTCGCGCGCATCCTCGCCCGTGAGCGTGACCTTTTCCTTGCGCGCGAGCCCGAGCGTGTTTGCATAGGCGTTGACCGTGCGCGTCAGCGCGCCGCGAAATCCCGCCAGGTGGGTGCCGCCGTCGCGTTGCGGAATCGTGTTGGTGAAGCAAAGCGTGGTTTCGTGGAAGCTGTCGTTCCACTGCATGGCCACCTCGACGACGATGCCGTCGCGCTCTCCGATGATTTCGATCGAATCACTGGTGACCGGGGTCTTGGCGCGATCGAGGTAGGCGACGAAGGCCTTGAGCCCGCCGTCGTAGTGCATTTCGACCCGCTGCGACTCGACGTGGCGATCGTCGACGAGCACCAGCTTGACGCCGGGATTGAGAAAGGCCAGTTCCCGCAGCCGGTGTTCGAGCGTGGCGAAGTCGTACTCGGTCATGGTGAAGTGCTGGGGCGAGGCGAGAAACGTGACGCGCGTGCCGGTACGCGCCACGTCGCCAGCGAACGGCGCGGGGCCGCCGATCTCAAGCGGTGCTTCCGGTTCGCCGTCTCGAAAGCGGATCCGGTGCTCGTTCCCGTCGCGCCAGATTACCAGTTCCAACCATTCCGACAGCGCGTTGACCACCGAGACCCCGACCCCGTGAAGACCGCCCGAGACCTTGTACGAGTTGTGGTCGAACTTCCCCCCGGCGTGGAGCTGGGTCATGATCACCTCAGCCGCGGAGACGCCCTCCTCGCTGTGGATGTCCACGGGAATTCCACGACCGTCGTCCTCGACGCTGACGGTGCCGTCGGCGTTCAAAACCACCTCGATCGTCCCGCAAAAGCCGGCCAACGCCTCGTCGATCGCATTGTCCACCACCTCTTGCACCATGTGGTGGAGGCCCGAGCCGTCGTCGGTGTCGCCGATGTACATGCCGGGACGCTTGCGCACGGCATCGAGCCCGCGCAGCACCTTGATGGATTCGGCGTCGTAGGTTTCCGACGCCTCGCCGCCGTCGGCACGACCTTGGGGAGAGGCTTCGTCCTTCATCTTCCACTCGTTTCGTTGGCCGGAAGGCGTTGAGCCGTCCGGGGTTTCGGGCCGCGTCTCACCACGGCGTCACCGTTGCGTCTTCGACGTGGAAGTACTGGGCGGTGGCGCCGAGGGGCGCGAAAACGCTTTCGTCGGTTCCAGTGAGCCAGGCCTGGGCCCCTATCGCGGCGATGTTTCCGAACAATGCGCACCGGCGCTCTTCGTCGAGGCGCGCCGCGATTTCGTCGAGCAACAGAATCGGGACCGAGCCCCGCTCGGCCGCCTGCAAGCGCGCGAGCGAAAGGATCGCCGAGATGAGGAGCGCCTTCTGCTCGCCGGTGGAGCAATGCTCCGCGGCGAGGCCGCTGCGCCCGTGCGTGATCTTGACGTCGCTCCGGTGCGGCCCGACGGCGGCCCCGCCGGTCTCGGCATCCCTCGAGCGCGACGCGCGCAGCGCTGCACGCAGCTTCTCCTCGGCGTCCAGCGCCGGTCCTGCATCGAGCCACTCCTCGACCACACCGGTCGAGGTCATTTCGGCGCTCGGGAACGCGCGCGCGCGCTGCGAAGTGGCATCGACGCGGTTGAGGCGGCCTGCGACTTCGCGCCGCGCCGCCGCGATCGCGACTCCGGTGGTTGCCATCGAGTCCTCGAGAACGTTCAGCCAGTGGCCGTCCGCCTTCGGGCCGCGCACCGCGCCGCCGCGCAGCACGCGCGTGCGTTCGCGAAGCGTGTGTTCGTACTTGCCGACGCGGCGCGCGTGCGGCGGGTCGAGGGAGAAGACGAGTCGGTCGAGGAAGCGGCGCCTCGCCGCGGTGCTGTCGGAAAAGATGAGGTCCATGCGGGGCGTCAGCCACACCGCGCTCAGGATCGAGGCCAGATCCATCTGGCTCCGGACCGGCGTGCCGTCGACCCGCACGACGCGCCTCTCACGCCCCTTCGTGCCGCCGTCCATGGCGAGGCCGGTCCCCACTTCAACCACCCCGTCGGTAGTAGCGATTCGACCCGCTACGGCCCACGTCGTGCCCGCTTCCGGGACGGATTGCGCGGGGGCCGAGACGGCCCGTTCCCCCCGTTCCCCCGGGCGCCGGAGGATCTCGCTGAGCTTGGCGGACCGGAGCCCCTTGCCCGGTGTCAGAAGCGAGACCGCCTCCAACAAGTTGGTTTTGCCAGCGCCGTTGGGTCCGGTGAGCACCACCGGCCGCTCGTCGGTCTCGAGCCGCAAACTGCCGTAGTTCCGGAACTCGCTCAAGCTCAGGCTCACGATTGCGGTGCGCCGACCGTCGGCGGGCGACTCCGCACTCCTCTCGAGCCGTGCCAAGCCTTGACGAGCGGACAGCGCACGCTCCTCCTAGACCCGCATGGGCATGAGAACGTAAAGCGCGCTCGAATCGCCGGTCGCGCGAATGATGGTCGGCGAGACCGGGTCGGCCATGATGAACTGCGCGCTTTCGCCCTCGATCTGCTGGGCGATGTCGAGCAGATATCGCGAGTTGAAACCGATCTCGAGCGCTTCGGCGTCGTAAACGACCTCGATTTCCTCGGTCGCGCTTCCCATCTCGGGGCTGGTCGCCGAAAGGACCAGGTTCCCCGGCTTCAAGGACAGTTTCACCGACCGCGACTTCTCGCTCGAGATCGCCGAGACCCGATCTACCGCATTGGCGAAGGTTCTGCAGTCCACCTCCATCACCTTGTCGTTTCCGGCCGGAATGACCCGGTCGTATTCGGGAAACGTCCCGTCGATCAGCTTCGAGGTCAGGCGCGCCGAATCGAACGAGAAGCGAACCTGCGTATCCGACAGCGCAACCGATACGGTGTCGCCGGAATCCTCGATCAAGCGGCGCAACTCACCGACCGTTTTCCTGGGCACGATCACGCCGGCCATGCCCGCCGCGCCGTCGGGCAGGGGTTTCTCGAACCTGGCCAGGCGGTGACCGTCGGTGGCGACCGCGCGCAGAACTTGGACGCCGTCGCTATCGGTCGCGTGCAAATAGATGCCGTTCAGGTAGTACCGCGTCTCTTCGGTCGAGATCGCGAAACGCGTGTGATCGATCATGCTGCGAAGATCGGACGCGGGAATCGCGAATGTGTGCGGAAGCTCGCCTTCCGACATCACCGGAAAATCCTCGATGGGAAGGCACGCCAGACTGAACCGCGATCGTCCGGAAACCAGCACCAGTTGCGAATCGTCGCTTTCCAGCGCGACCTGCGCGCCGTCGGGCAGCTTGCGCACGATTTCGAACAACGTGTGCGCCGGGACCGTCGAGGCGCCGGGGGTTCCGACTTCGGCGTCGACCGTTTCGACGATCTCGAGGTCCATGTCCGTCGCATCGAGGCTGAGATGCTGGTCGCGCGCCTCGATCTTGACGTTGGAAAGGATCGGGATCGTGTTCCGGCGCTCGACCACGCTTTGCACATGCCCCAGCGACTTCAGCAACGTGGCCCGTTCGATGGTCAGTTTCATGACGAAATTATCGCGAAATTTCCGTGCTCATCGCGTCGAGGCCGGACGCTCGGACCGAAGAGGCTAGCCGCCGCCGAGGGTCGACGAATGGTTCGATCATCGTCCCCGGGGAGGCACTGCACGGCGAGCGCCGAACCATCGCGCGCAACGTCCGCCATTATACCAAAAGCCCTTGGATTCCAAACCGAATTCCGTCGCGACGCGGATTGGCCGCAGGGCCGCGAGTGCGTGCTGGTGGCGGCAATTCGGCGACCTTGGTCGAGGGGGTCTCAACTCTCGAGCATGCGGCGCAGAAGTTCGACGTCCTCGGCGAACCCCGCGTCGAGGTCGCGAAGCTCATCGACCTTGCGCACCGCGTGCATGACGGTGGTGTGGTCGCGCCCGCCGAACTTGCGGCCGATCTCGGGCAACGAGCGCGTGGTGAGCTGCTTGGCGAGGTACATGGCGACCTGGCGGGGGCGCGCGACCGAGCGCGCGCGCCGCGCCGAATGCATATCCGACAGACGAAGGTTGAAATGTTCGGAAACGCGCTTTTGGATCTCTTCGATCGTGACCCTTCGGTCGTTGGCGCGCAGCAGGTCGTGCAGCACCTCTTGGGTGGTTTCCATGGTGATATCGCGCCCCACCAGTTGGGAGTGGGCGATGACCCGGTTCAGCGCGCCTTCCAATTCGCGAACGTTGGCGGTGATCCTGTGGGCCAGGAACTCCATGATCTTGCGCGGGATATGGACGTTCATCTGTTCGGCCTTGGACTCCAGGATCCCGAGGCGCAACTCGTAGGTCGTGGCATGAATGTCGGCAACGAGCCCGCAGTTGAGCCGCGAGATCAAGCGCTCCTCCATGCCTTCGAGGTCCGAGGGCGACTTGTCGGCCGAGATCACGATCTGACGGCCCTGATCGACGAGGTCGTTGAAAGTGTGGAAAAACTCCTCCTGGGTCGAGTCCTTGCCGCTGATGAACTGGACGTCGTCGATCATCAGAACGTCGACCGAGCGGAATTGGTCCTTGAAGTCCATCATGTTCCGTTCACGCAACGCGCGGATGAACCGGTACATGAACTTCTCGGCCGATAGATAGACGACCGAGCGCGACGGATCGCGCGCGCCGATGTGCCAGGCGATTGCGTGCATCAGATGCGTCTTGCCCAGGCCGACGCCGCCGTACAGGAACAGCGGGTTGAAAGT
>JASMAE010000043.1 GCA_030754475.1 Rhodospirillales bacterium | reverse complement strand
GACAGGGGAAAGTGCGGCTCAAGGCGCTTCAACTGCGCCCGCGTCAGCCAGAATTGATCGCTCATGTGATGTCCTCCTTGAACAGGATCATCATCATCGGCAAAAATGCTGAACAGAAAATTAATGGGTCCTGACCCTAGTGATATGAATGTCTGTTTGTGGCTTCATGACGGACCTTCATGGGCCGCGCCCCGGGCGGCCTCCTCTCGGCAAGGCTCGGCGCAATCGTTATCTGCCCTTCGTGTTGCCGCTACGGCTTCACTTCGGGCGCACTTGAGTAGGGATGCGACGTCGTGGCGGCGCCTAATCCTTCGGCCCGATCATTTCGTCTGGCCGGACCCAGGCGTCGAACTGGTCCTCGCTGACCATCCCGAGCGTGAGCGCCGCCTCCTTCAAACTCGATCCCGTTTCGTGCGCGGTCGTGGCGATCTTCGCCGCGTTGTTGTAGCCAACGTGGGGCGCGAGCGCGGTCACCAGCATCAGCGACTGGCCCACGAGCTGGGCGATGCGCGCCTCGTCCGCCTCGATGCCGGCGACGCAGCGATTGGCGAAGCTCCGCGACGCATCGGCCAAAAGCCGGATCGATTGCAAAAGCGTGTGGATCATCACCGGCTTCGGCATGGTCTCGGTGCCGATGGGGAAGTTATCGAGACTGCGTTGGGTCTGGGCGCCCCAGTACCGCTCGGCGGGAACCGCGACCTCGCCCAGGCTGTCGTGCTCGATGCGCTCAGCCGTCATGAATCGTGCTCCGTATTCCGGCCCGGCCACGCTTGATTCAGAGGACGGCGTCCCCGCCTTCGATGTGCGTGAGCCGCTCGCGCATGGTGTTCTCGAGCGCGTCTCCGAGCTCCGGGTTGGCCGCGAGCAGGCGCCGGAATTCGGCGGCCTCGAGGGTCAGGAGCTGGCATTCGGTCACCGCGATGACCGTGGCTGTGCGGTGCGACTCCTTGAGAAGGGCGATCTTGCCGAAGAATTCGCCCGCGCCAAGGCGCACCGGCGCCGGGGCGAGGTCGACGTCGACCTCGCCCGAGATGATGAAGTACATGGCGTCCGCGGCCTCGCCGCGGCGGACGACGGTGTAACGCGGGGGCACCAGCTTGGCGTGGAGAAGACCCGCGACCTCGGCGATCCGGAGCGCGTCGAGCCCGGCGAACAGCGGCACCGAGGCCACCAGGCGCCAGGTGACCACGAATTCGCGCTTGCGGAACTCGTTCGCGAACCCGGTCGCGAGAATGCCCGTCGGCAGCGCGAACATGGCGATCCCGAGGACCATGATCAGCGCCCCGAACAGCTTGCCAAAGCCGGTCACGGGCGTCACGTCCCCGTAGCCGACGGTGGTCAGCGTCGCGAGACCCCACCACATGGCGTGCGGGATGCTCGCGAACGCGTCCGGCTGCGCCTCGCGTTCCAGCAGATAGACGATGCTGGACGCGAAGACGAGGGTGACCAGCATGATCCATTAGCCCCGCGGTCAGCGACCGTCTTTGGGCGTGGAAGACGACGCCGACCGTTGCCAGCGCCGGCGAATAGCGCGACAGCTTGAGCAGCCGAAGCAAGCGGAACACGCGCATGAACCGGAGATCGAGCGTCATGAAGACGCTCAGATAGAACGGCAGGATCGCGATCAGGTCGATCAGCGCCATCGGCGTCAGCGCGTGGCGGATTCGCTTGGCCGCCGGACGGCCGTGTCCGGCGGTCCGGTTCTCGGTGCAGACCCAGATCCGGGCCGCATATTCGACGGTGAACACGACAACCGAGAATATCTCGAAGGCCGTGAGGAACGACCCTGCCACCCGCGAGACCGCCTCCAACGTCTCGAGCATGACCGCGGTCACGTTGGTGACGATCAAGAGCGTCATGAAGCGGTCGAACCACAAACCGAGCCGATTGTTCGGTTCCGGCGATTCGATGATCCCGTAAATTCGGGTCTTGATCGCGGCGGTCATACGCGCGTTCAAAGGCGCCGACGATCGGGTGGGGGATTCTCGATCCTCGGAGGCCCGCATCGTTGCCGGCTTAGCCCCACTCGCCGAACGGCCTGGGGGGGTTCGATCGCGAGCCAGCGGTCCACGATCACACTCGGCCCCGCCGCCTCGGCACAGGCCGCGGCGCGTTCATCACCCCGTCCAGGCCGGTTTGCGCTTCTCGAGAAAGGCATCGATGCCCTCGATCGCGTCGGCCGCCATCATGTTGCGGGTCATGGTCGCGCTCGCGAAGGCGTACGCATCCTCGAGGCCGAGGTCGATCTGGCGGTAGAAAGCCTCCTTGCCGATGGAGACCGTCAAGGGCGATTTCTCCGCCAGCTTCTGCGTCAGCGTCTCCGCCTCCGCGTCGAGCGCATCCAGCGCCACGACCCGGTTGACGAGGCCCGCGGCCCGGGCCTCCTCGGCGCCGATGGCCTCGCCCGTCAACAACATCTCCATGGCCCGCTTGCGCCCGACGGCCCGGCTCAAGGCCACCATCGGGGTCGAACAAAAGAGGCCGATGTTGACCCCGGGGGTCGCGAACTTGGCGCCCTCGGCGGCGATGGCGAGATCACAGGACGCCACGAGCTGGCAGCCGGCGGCGGTCGCCGTGGCGTGGACCTTGGCGACGACCGGTTGGGGCAGGTGGACGATCGTCATCATCAGCCGGCTGCATAGCTCGAAGGCGGCCTCGTAGGATTGCCGGCTGGGGTTCGCGCGCAACTCCTTCAAATCGTGTCCCGCGCAAAACGCGGGACCGGCCCCGGCGATGACGACCACTTTGACGGCCGTGTCGTTGCGGATTGTCTTCAGCGCGTCCATCATGGCCGTCATCAGGGCCATCGACAACGCGTTGCGGGCGGCGGGGCGGTTCATGGTGAGCGTCACGACGCCGTCCGTGTCGTCGCGCAGCACGGTCGGCTCGTCCGGCCGAGGACTTGCGTTCGCGGTCATGATCGCCGTTTTTCCATGGTTTTCCTCGCGCCGTCACACTTTGCTGTGTTTCCGCGACCCAAGGCAAGGGGGTATTCGCCCGCCGGGCAACGGCCCGGCCGTTCATCGTCCGACGAACCACCGGGGACGGGCGCCGAGGCGCGGTAATATATTACCGTTCACTAAGTATCCGTTTACAAACGTGTTTCTTCGATTGACACGCGCGTCGCCTTTGACATACTGCGCGGCCGTCCAACGCGCTTTGCTTTCCTCACCGGGCAAGCGAGCGGGGCGAACGAATCGGATTTCCAATGAAGACTTACTCGGCGAAGCCTTCCGAGGTCGATAAGAAGTGGTTCGTGGTCGACGCCGAGGGCGTCGTCCTCGGCCGGCTTGCGAGCGTTCTCGCCGCGCGTCTTCGCGGCAAGCACAAGCCCATGTTTACCCCGCACATCGACTGCGGCGACAATATCATCGTGATCAACGCGAAGAAGGTGCACATGACCGGTCGCAAGCTGAGCGATCGACTCTACTATTGGCATACGGGGTTTCCGGGCGGGATCAAGAGCCGGACCGCGGGCCAGATTCGCGACGGCAAGCATCCCGAGCGCCTCGTCGTCAAGGCGGTGGAGCGCATGATCAGCCGCAACCCGCTCGGTCGGGCGCAAATGCGCAAGCTTCACGTCTATGCGGGTCCCGACCATCCACACGTGGCGCAGAAACCCGAGGTTCTGGACGTCGCGGCGATGAATCCCAAAAACAAGCGGGGTGTCTGAAGTCATGGCCGAGGAAACCCGGACGCTAGAGGACCTCAAGCAACTCGCCGAGATCACGGGACCGGCGGAGCCCGAAGGGGCGCCGGAGCCGAAGATCGACGCCCAGGGCCGGGCTTACGCGACGGGCAAGCGCAAGAACGCGATCGCGCGGGTGTGGATCAAGCGCGGAATGGGGAGCATCACCGTCAACGGACGCGACCAGGACACCTATTTCGCCCGGCCGGTTTTGCGCATGCTCATCCATCAGCCGTTCCTGGTCGCCGAGCGCGAGAAGCAATTCGACGTGATCTGCACGGTTCGTGGCGGCGGCCTGTCGGGCCAGGCGGGCGCGGTGCGCCACGGCATCAGCAAGGCGCTGACGCTTTACGAACCGGCGCTTCGACCCACCATGAAAAAGGGCGGATTTTTGACCCGCGACGCCCGCGTCGTGGAACGCAAGAAGTATGGGCGACGAAAGGCCCGACGAAGCTTCCAGTTCTCCAAGCGTTGACACGTTTCTATATATTTTCCTTTATTATCAAGGGGTTCCATTTTGGAACCCCTTTTTTCATCGTTGACAAAACATTGACAAAGGATTGACTCACCGAAGATTCCTGTTTATGGTTTTGACATATCGTTGACAAAATGTCTGCACAACGGAAGGTTCCACTTTGTCTACATATGAAAATCATAAATGGGTTATTCCTGATAAGGTTCTCATCTACCGACGTTCTG
>JASMAE010000042.1 GCA_030754475.1 Rhodospirillales bacterium | reverse complement strand
CCGCGACAAGATCCGCATGGTCTCGGTCCGCCACGAGCAGGCCGCCGGGCACATGGCGGACGCCTATTTCCGGGTCCGCCACCAGCCGGTGGCGACCTTAACGAGCTGCGGGCCGGGCTCGGCCAACCTGGTCATGGCCACGGCCACGGCGCAGGCCGATTCATCGGGCTTCCTCGCGATCACCGGCAACGTCGCCACCTCGCAGTTCAACCGCGCGCCGTTCCAGGAGACCTACCGCTACGCCCAGGCCGACTTCCCGGCGGTGATGCGCCCCTACGTCAAGCGCAGCTACCAGTGCACCCGCGTCGACATGCTGCCGCTGGCGTTGCGCCAGGGTCTCGGGCTGGTGACGGCGGGACGGCCCGGCCCGGTGCACCTGGACGTTCCCTACGACGTCTTCCAGGAGACCGCGGACGTGGACGTTCCGGTCTCCGACCGCGCCACGTTCAGCTCGCGCATCGCCGCCTCGCCCGCCGACTTGGAACGCGCGGCCGACATGCTGATCGCGGCCGAGCGGCCGTTGATCTTCGCCGGCCAGGGCATGACCATCTCGGAAGCCGCGCCCGAGCTCACGCGGCTGGTCGACAAGTTCCGCATCCCGGTCGTCAACTCGCCCAACGGCTTCGGGACGCTGGACATGACCCACCCCTTGGCGCTCGGCTTCATCGGGCGCAACGGGGCGTACCCCGCCAACCAGGCCGGGCGCCGCGCCGACGTGCTGCTGACGGTGGGCGCGCGTTTCGACGACCGCTCGGCGTCGAGCTGGATTCCGGGCTATTCGTGGAACATCCCGCCGACCAAGCTGATCCACATCGACATCGACGCGGACGAGATCGGGCGCAACTACCCGGTCGCGCTCGGCATCGCCGCCGACGCCAAGACCTTCCTCGCCCAGCTTGCGGACGCGCTCGAGGCGAGGGGTTTCGACGAAAACCGGAGCGCGGTTTGGCGGGCGGCGATCGAGGAGTGGACGGACCAGTGGCAGGCGTTCGTCGCGCCCAACTTCGGCATCTCGAGCTCGCCGTTGCGGCCCGAGGCGGTAGTGGAGGACTTGGCCGCGGTCCTGGACGAGAACGCGATCCTCGCCCTCGACGTGGGCGTCCATCACAACTGGTTCATGCAGTACTGGAAGCCGCGCCGGCCCCAGCGCATGCTCAACTCGTGGGGGTTTGCAGGCATGGGCTTCGGGGTGTGCGGGGTGCTCGGCGCCAAGCTCGCGGAACCCGAGACTCCTTGCGTCACGGTGTGCGGCGACGGCGGGTTCATGATGGCGCCGCACATCCTCGCGACCGCCGTCGAGAACGACCTCCCGGCGGTCTGGGTCGTGTGGAACAACTTTTCCTACGCCTCGATCCGCGACATCCAGATCGGGATGTTCCAGGGACGCGAGATCGCCACCGCCTTCCGTCGCCCCGACAGCGGCGAGGCGTACAATCCCGACTTCGCGGCGCTGGCGCGCGCCTGCGGGGTGGACGGAATCACCGTAACCCACACCGATCAATTCGCCGACGCGCTCGCGGGCGCGGTCAAATCGAACAAGCCGGCACTGATCGACGTGCACGTGGACGCAGACATCCGCCCGCCCGCGACGGGCAGCTGGCAGCTACCGCCGACACCCCACGGCGAGCCCACGTTCGGTGAGGCCTACGTGCCGCCCGGGACCGGAGAAACGAACGCTTGAGCCGGGCCCCATGGGAGCCGCCGGCACCCGGGACCAGCGCGACGAGAAGGAGTGACGCGATGCCTGCCATGGAACAAGCCATCTGCGATTTCGGATGGAAGGCCCCCGATTTCTCGCTTCGAGGAACCGACGGCGAAACCTACACCTTGGACGACGTGCGCGGCTCCAACGGGACGGTGGTGATGTTCCTGTGCAACCACTGCCCGTACGTCAAGGCCATCCAGAGCCGCCTGGCACGCGATTTCACCGAGCTCGCGGACTTGGGTGTCGCCTCGATCGCGATCATGTCCAACGACCCGACGGAATATCCTGAGGATTCGTTCGAGAACATGAAGAAGGTGGCCGCTGAGGTGGGCTATCCCTTTCCATACGTGATCGACGAGACCCAGGCGGTCGGACGCGCCTACGACGCCCGATGCACACCCGATTTTTTCGGATTCAACGCAGAGCTCAAGCTCCAGTATCGGGGGCGCCTGGATGCGTCGCGCAACACGCCGGGACCCGTGGACGCCAGGCGCGAGCTCGTCTGGGCGATGAAGCGCGTCGCCGAGACCGGCAAGGGACCCACAGACCAGATCGCAAGCGTCGGTTGCTCGATCAAGTGGCGTAAGGAGGGGGCGTCGGCCGCATGAGCAGAGCCGCCGCCGAGATCGGATGGTGCTCGCTCGGAATCGCTTAGCCGCGTCGCGGTCGAGCGGATTGACGCGATTGATTCGAACCGCGATGCGGTTTCAATCAAACGCGATCCGCTCTAAACCACGTCGCACAACACGATGCGGCGGTTCGTGACCATGTCCTTGTAGGACTCGCGAAGCGGCGCCAGCCGGGGCGATTGTGTGTGCAGCGCGTAAGCCGCGTCGTCGCGGTAGGATTCGGCCAGGAACATCCGCGCCGGATCCTCCTTCGGCACCAGAATGTCGAAGCCGACGCAGCCCTCCTCGTCGGCCATGGTGCCGGCCGCGTGCGCGCGCAGCAGCTCCACCAATTCGGCCCGGCGCGCGGCCACCACGTCGTATTCCACCACCAGCGTTACCATGCCCATGGATCGACCTCCTCTTTCGGTGTTCAAGCCCAGGCGCTGGGCTCGCTTGAATAGCATAGGCGCGGACGGGCATGGCGTGGCGCGCGTCGGAATTCTCTGGATGGTGCTGGCGATGTCGCTGTTCATCAGCATGGACACCATTGCCAAGCACTTGGGCCAGACCTATCCCGTAATCCAGATCGTATGGGTGCGCTATCTGGTGGCGGGCTCGGTGCTCGCGCTCATCTTGAACCGCCGCCTCCTGGCCACTTTCAGAAGCCGCAACCTCAAACTCCAGCTCTTGCGCGGCGGCCTGCTGTTGGCCACCAATTTCCTGTTCTACACCGGCCTTCGCTTCATACCGCTCGCCGAATCTAGCGCCATCTCCTTCGTGGGCCCCCTCATGGTGACCGCACTCGCCGTGCCCTTCCTGGGCGAGCACGTCGGAATGCGCCGGTGGGCCAGCGTCCTCGTCGGCTTCGCAGGCGCGCTAATAATCATCCGCCCGGGACTCGGAATCATCGACTGGGCCGCGCTGTTCCCTCTCGGCGCGGCAGCTTGCTTCGCCGTCACCGCAATCGTAACGCGGAAACTGGGTGGGTTGGACGCGGTGCCGACCACCCTTGTGTTTACCACCTTCGTCGGCGCGGCGCTCGCGAGCACGGTGGCGCCGTTCTTCTGGACGCCGCCGACGGCGTCCGCGCTCGCGCTCATGGTCTGTATCGGGGTCGTCGGCGTCATCGCCCATTTCGCCGTCATCAAGGCCTTCGTGGCGGCACCGGCGACAACCGTCGCGCCGTACAACTACACGACCATCGTCTGGGCGACGGTTTTCGGGTTTGTGGTTTTCGGCGACCGTCCCGATCCCTGGACCCTGATCGGCGCTGCCGTCATCGTCGGCAGCGGGCTCTACATCTACTATCGCGAGCGGATCGTGCGCGCGAAGGCGGAGTGAATGGAGCGTACCGAGTGCGTCGTCGTAGGCGCCGGCGTCATCGGCTTGGCGTGCGCGCGGCGCATGGCGATGGCAGGAAACGAGGTAGTGATCGTCGAGGCCGCGGACGCCATCGGCACCGGAATCAGCGCGCGCAGCAACGAGGTCGTACACGCCGGTATCTATTACCGCCCCGGAAGCCCGCAAGCGGTGCTCTGCGTTTCCGGCCGCGACGCCGTTTTCGATTATTGCGCGCGTCGCGGGATCGCTTGCGAACGGATCGGCAAGCTCGTCGTCGCCACCGACGAGGCCGCGCTTGCATGGCTCGCAGACGTGCGCGCGAACGCCCGGTCCAACGGCGCGGGCGAGCTCGAATGGCTGAACGAGGACGCCGCGCGCGCGCTCGAGCCCGCTATTCGCTGCCGCGCCGCGCTCCATTCGCCGGCGACGGGAATCGTCGATTCGCACGGCCTCATGCTCGCGCTCTTGGGCGACGCCGAGGCGGACGGCGCCGCGCTTGCGTTGGCAAGCACGTTGCGCGCGGCGTCGGTGACGCCGAATGGATTTACGCTCAGCATCGATTCGGGCGGCGACACGACGCGGATGGGATGCCGTTTCCTGATCAACGCCGCCGGCATCGGCGCCGCGCCGATCGCGCGGTCCATCGACGGCCTTCGCTCGGAATCGATTCCCGAGATCCACCTCGCCAAGGGGACCTTCTTCGCGCTTGGCGGTCCGTCCCCGTTCCGCCGCCTGATCGTGCCTGAACCGTCCGTCCAACGGGCGGGCGGCATCTTCACGCTCGATCTCGCGGGCCGGGGCCGGTTCGGCCCCGACGAAGAATGGATAGCCGACGTCGATCACGGGTTCGATGCGGGGCGCGCGTCCGGGTTCTACGCCGCCGTCCGGCGGTATTTTCCCGACCTCGAGGACGGCGCGCTGCGACCCGACTATGCGGGCATCCGGCCGCGGCGCAATGGCCCCGGCGAGGCGATGGCAGACTGGCTCTTGGGCGGGCCGCGCGAGCACGGTGTCGCCGGCCTCGTGAACTTGTGCGGCGTCGAAAGCCCGGGGCTGACCGCGGCACTTCCCATCGCCGAGGCGGTCGCGGCGATGCTCCTCGACGGCGCCGACGCCGACGCCGCCGTCGCCTCCGCGGCCGCGAAAGCCTAGGGCATGGGCTCGTAACTTGCCGGCCTGTTTCCGGCCCCATGACAGACCTTGAGCGCTTTATCCGTCCAGTCGGAACCGGCCCCCACACCCGCCCGGCCGCCCTGAGCATATGATTCCATGGGACCGGGGAGGCAATGGCGGGCAGCCGGGCAGTGGATACCGGGCAGCTCCGCTGCTACGGAAATGCCGGGGAGACGGCCTGTCCGGCGCAAGCCAGCCGTTTTACGGCCAGGACGCCCAGTATGCGGGCAAGGCCCCATCCTATCGCGACAACGGCGACGGCACGGTCACCGACCTGACGACCTGCCTGATGTGGTCCAAAGCCGTCGAACTCAACAAGGTGAGCTTGGCCGAGGCCGAGAGGATCGCGCGGGAGAGGCGCCTCGGCGGACAAACCGATTGGCGCTTGGTGGTGGCGCGCACTGCCGCGCCGCGACTGCCATGATAGAATTTCCCGGAATTCGCGGCCGGGCAACCAGGGAAAGAGGAATGCGAAGATCGGTTCTGGCCTGCCTCGTCGCCGGGGCGCTCGTCCTTCGGGTCGCCGCGCCGGCGCAGGCGGCGTCTCCTGGCCCGTTCGGCGACCCGTCGGCCCGGCCGGGGGCCCTTTCCGTCATGATCCTCGGGTCCGGGGCACCGCGCTTCGATCCGACCCGGTCGCGCCCAAGCGTCTTTGTCCGATATGGCCGTGCCAACCTGCTCGTCGACATGGGCCTGGGCACGGAACGGCGGCTCCACGAGGAAGGCGTCGACCTCGGCCAGCTGAGCGCATTTCTCTTTACCCACCATCACATCGACCATGACGCCGAACTCGCCGCCCTTCTCGTCGAATCGCGGGTGCGTGGCGGTGCGGCGAAGATCGTCGGTCCGCCGGGAACCAGTCGCTACACGCGGTTTCTCCTCGACTTCTATGCCGAGGACATCGCCTACCGCGCGGGGCGTACCGGCCAGTCGCCTGCGCGCCTGAATGAGGTGGATGTCCGCGACATCGACGGCGGCGAAACCCTTTCCCTGGACGGCCTCGCCGTGCGCACGGCCCGGGTGCCGCACTCGATTCATACCGTCGCCTACCGCTTCGATTCCGCCGCCGGCAGCATCGTCGTGTCGGGCGACCTGACGTTCTCGGAAGACCTGATCGCCCTGGCCAAAGGAGCGGACATCCTGGTCGTCGATTCGGGGGGGTTGCCCAGCGGCGGGGACCGCGCCACAGCGCAACAGCGCACCGGCCGAGGCGATCGGGCGGCGCCGGTGCAGTCCGGCCGGCCACGCCCGCAGGAGCCCGCCGGCGGTGCCAAGCCGGGGCGCGAGGAACCATCCCGCGGCACCCCCGGACCGCAGCGCGAGCGGGCCCATGCGACCCTTGAAGAGGTCGCGGAGATGGCGGCGCGCGCCGGCGTCGGGAATTTGGTCCTGACCCATGTCGGAGTCGCCGATGTCGACATGGATGCGGTCCGCGCCCGCGTCGGGAGGATATTCTCGGGCGCGTTCGAGTTGGCCGCCGACGGCATGACCCTGACCGCGCAACGGGGCGGACCCAGAGGCCAAGACACGGCGGCCGCGGCGGGCGGCACCCCTGCCGCGACCTGGACCCTTAACGACACCGGACAGACCGCGTGCTACGACGTGGTCCGGGCCATCGCCTGCCCGCGCCCCGGTGAAACCTTCTTCGGCCAGGACGCCCAGTATGCGGGCAAGGCCCCATCCTATCGCGACAACGGCGACGACACGGTTACCGACCTCAACACCGGCCTGATGTGGTCCAAAGCCGTCGAACGCAACAAAGTGAGCTTGGTCGAGGCCGAGAGGATCGCGCGCGAGATGCGCCTCGGCGGACAAACCGATTGGCGCGTGCCCGACATCAAGGAACTCTATTCCCTGATCGACTTTCGCGGCTACACCGGTTTCGGCCGCGGCGGCGTATCCGACGAGGCCCCGGACAACGCCATTCCCTTTATCAACACGGACTATTTCGACTTCGCCTACGGCAACACCGGCGCCGGCGAGCGATACATCGACGCCCAGTGGCTTTCCGGCACCAAATACGTCAGCAAGACCATGGAGGGCGACGAGACCTTATTCGGTGTCAACTTCGCCG
>JASMAE010000041.1 GCA_030754475.1 Rhodospirillales bacterium | reverse complement strand
AGCGATCGCTCGGTTACGGGCGACGGTATTTACGCCATGGGATTCTTTCCCGAGGCCGACGTGGAACGCGTGGTCGCCTACGCGCGCTCGCGCGGGCTCCGACGGTTTGCGGCCATCGCGCCCGACAACGAATTCGGCATCACGGTGGTCGAGGCGCTGAAACGCACCATCCAGAGCGAGGGCGGCGTCGTGTCGAGAATCGAGTACTACGATCCCTTCGCCGAAAACTTCAACGCTCCCATCAAACGGCTCGCCCAGTTCGAAGCGCGAAAGCAGGCGCTCGCCGCCCAGCGCACACAGCTCAAAGGCCGCGATGACGAAGTCGCCCGGCGCGCTCTTGGGCGCCTTCAGAGCCTTCAGACGATCGGCGATCTCCCCTTCGACGCGCTGATGGTCGCCGACGGCGGCGAACGGCTACAAGCGGTGGCGGCGCTGTTGCCGTTTTACGATATCGATCCGGGCAAGATCCGCATTCTCGGCACGGGACAATGGGATGAGCCCGGCATCGGCGCCGAACCGGCGCTTGTCGGCAGCTGGTTCGCGGCTCCGCCTCCCGTGGCCCGGGCCGAGTTCGAACGAAGGTTTGAAGACGTCTTCGGCGCCAAGCCGCGGCGGCTGGCCACACTCGCGTACGATGCTGCCGCATTGGCGGTCGTGCTTGCGGGTGCCGAAGGAGGCCCCGATTATTCGGAGGCCACGTTGGGCGCGCCCAGCGGTTTCGCCGGACGCGACGGGGTCTTCCGTTTCCGGTCCGACGGTACCGCCGAGCGCGGTCTCGCGGTTCTCGAAGTTCAACCCCAAGGCGCCAAGGTGATCGGCGAAGCGCCTCGGTCCTTCTAGATCGTCTTCCTCTCAGGTGGAATCGCACCGGCCCGCGCCCCGGCCCGGCTGTCCACGAAATGGTATGCTTGGAGCGGTGGTGCGGGGGTGCGGTCTGGGGCCGAATAAACGGGCAATGCGCGAAACGCGCATGAGATGAGCTTGCGAATCGCTCAAACGAGCAAGGTGCGGATCGCGGCGTCCAGGCGCCGCCGCCCACGCGCGGTGGCCCGCACCCCGCGGGCGTCGACGACCAGAAACCCCTCTTCGGCCAAACGTTCGAGGCGCATGCGGTCGATGGCTTCTTCGATTTCAAGGCCGCTCGATGCTCGAAACGTCGCGCGATCAAGGCCGTCCGTCAGTCGAAGGCCCATCATCACCAATTCGTCGCGCCGTTCTTCTGGCCCGAGCGCGGTCCCTTTGGCGGTGCCGTGGCCGTTCGCCTCGACCGCGGCGAGCCAGGCATCCGGGCTCGCGATCTGGCGGGTGGCGATCGTGCCACGAGGGCCCGTTAGCCGCCCGTGGGCGCCGGGGCCGCAGCCCACGTAGTCCCCGCCGGTCCAGTAGAGGAGGTTGTGTCGGCACTCCTCGCCAGGCCGGGCGTGATTGGAGATCTCGTAAGCGGGCATCCCGGCGGCGGTGAGCGCGCGCTGGCTCAGCTCGAAAAGCGCGACCGAGCTCGATTCATCGGCCCCCAGGACGCGCGCCTTCGCGAACGGCGTTCCCGGCTCGATGGTGAGCTGATAGAGCGAGACGTGCCCCTTGGCGTAAGCGAGCGCCAGGTCGAGCTCGCGCCGCCATGTATCCGGGGTCTCTCCTGGGAGGGCGTAGATCAGGTCGAATGAAAGCCGGGGAAATATCCCGCCCGCCTCTTCGAGCGCCCGAACCGCCTGGGCGGACGTGTGCCGGCGACCCAGGAACTGCAATCGCGAGTTGTCGAACGACTGGACGCCGAGAGAAAGGCGGCTTACCCCGGCCGCGAAAAAGCCGCGAAAACGCGCCGTCTCGTAACTTGACGGGTTGGCCTCGAGAGTGACCTCGAGATCGTCCGCGACGGGCCAATGCTGGCGGACGGCGGCGATCAGCGCGGCGATCGATTGAGGCTCCATCAGCGACGGCGTTCCGCCGCCGAAGAAGAGGCTGCCAACCTCGCGACCGTTCGTTTCGGATGCGAAATGGGCGAGTTCGGCGAGAAGCGCGGCGCGCCAGCGCGCATCATCAACGAACCCGACCGCGTGGCTGTTGAAGTCGCAGTAGGGACATTTGGATTCGCAGAACGGCCAGTGGATGTAGATGCCGAACCGCGCCTCGGTCATGGCCGCGGGCCATCGTCGGGCGCCTGCCGGTCGGCAAAGCACGCGGCGACCAGACGCCGGAAGGCATCCGCGCGGTGGCTGATCCGGTGCTTCTCATCCGGCGCCATCTCGCCGAAGGTTCGCTTCCGCCCACGGGGGACGAAAATGGGGTCGTATCCGAAGCCGCGCGTCCCCCGCGGCGGCCAGACCAGATGGCCTTGGACCGCGCCCTCGAACACCTCGTGGTGGCCGTCGGGCCAGCACAGCGCGAGCGCGCAAACGAACCGCGCGCGCCGGTCGGCGGTCTCGCCCAAGGCGTCGCGGAGCCTGCGCATGGCCGCCCGGAAATCCCGTGTCCGCCCCGCCCAACGTGCCGAATGGATCCCGGGCCGGCACGAGAGCGCCAGAACTTCGAGCCCCGAATCGTCGGCGAGCGCGGGTTGGCCGGACGCGCGCGCCGCCGCCAGTGCCTTGATGATCGCGTTGGCGGCGAAGCTCACGCCGGTTTCGGCCGGTTCGGAGAGCCCCAGTTCGCCCGCGCCCCGCGCTTCGACACCGAAATCCGAGAGTAATGCCGCGATCTCTTCCACTTTGCCGGGGTTGTGGCTCGCGACCACGACCACGTTGCCCGAAAAGTGGCGTGACGCCTTCGCCCGCCCCGGCGTCATTCGATCCCAAGCGCCCCCTTTTGAAAGGCCACCAGTTCGCCGATCCCCTTCTTGGCGAGGCCGAGAAGCTCGAGGAATTGCGATTCCGTGAACGGCCGCTCTTCGGCAGTGCCCTGCACCTCGACGATTCCGCCCGAGCCGGTCAGCACGAAGTTGGTGTCGGATTCGGCGGTGCTGTCCTCTTCGTAGTCGAGATCGAGGAGCGGCGCTCCGCGAACGACCCCGCAACTGACCGCCGCCACCGGGTCGATCAGGGGGACCGCTTCGAGTATGCCGAGCGACACCAGTCTTTCGAACGCCACGTGGACCGCGACGAACGCTCCCGTGATCGCGGCCGTGCGGGTGCCGCCGTCCGCCTGAAGGACGTCGCAGTCCACCCGGATCTGCATCTCGCCCATGACCTCGAGGTCGGTGACCGCGCGCAAGCTGCGGCCGATCAGCCGCTGGATCTCCTGGGTGCGCCCCGATTGCCGGCCCCGTGCGGCCTCGCGCTCGGTGCGCGTGTTCGTCGCACGCGGCAGCATTCCGTATTCGGCCGTGATCCAGCCGCGCCCCGTACCACGCATCCAAGCTGGCACCCGTTGCTCGACGGTTGCCATGCAGGCGACGTGGGTATCGCCGAAATGGACCCGGCAAGAGCCTTCGGCGTACTTGTTGAAGCCGGTCTCGAGGGCGATCGGACGAAGCTCGTCCGGGCGGCGGCCATGGGGTCTCATGGGCGTTTTCAGATTTCCGTGTTTGGGCCGAAGCGTGGCCGCGAGGCTAGCGCTCGCCGGAAACGGCGTAAACCCTCTTGGCGACCGGCGGGCCGAGGTTCGTTGACGTGGCGCAGGGTGATTACTAGATTCCTCGCGGCACGACGGATACGGCGAGGCCATGATCCTGGAACTGAACGAGCGTTCGCGGCAAGTGTTCCGCGAAATCGTGGACACTTACCTGGAGACGGGCGAGCCCATCGGTTCGCGGACGTTGTCCCGGCGCGTGGACCTCGGGCTTTCGCCTGCCACGATTCGCAACGTGATGGCCGATCTCGAGGATCTGGGCCTTCTCTTCGCCCCCCACACGTCGGCGGGAAGGTTGCCGACCGATGCGGGCCTCAGGCTGTTCGTCGACGGTCTGCTCGAGGTGGGGAACCTGGGCGAAGAGGAACGCAAGAACCTCGAAGGCCGCTGCGCGAGCCTGGGTAAGAGTCTCGAGGGGCTTCTCGAGGAGGCGACGAGCGCTCTCTCGGGGCTTTGCCATTGCGCCGGCCTGGTGGTCGCGCCGAAATCCGAAAGCCCGCTCCGCCACATCGAGTTCGTGAACCTGAGCCCGGGGCGCACCCTCGTGGTCATGGTGACGGAAAACGGAGTCGTCGAAAACCGGGTCATCCAGT
>JASMAE010000040.1 GCA_030754475.1 Rhodospirillales bacterium | reverse complement strand
CCAAGGCGACGGGGTTCCCCATCGCCAAGATCGCCGCCCAGCTCGCAGTCGGCTACACGCTCGACGAGCTGGCAAACGACATCACCGGCGTCACACCGGCATCCTTCGAGCCGACCATCGACTACGTGGTCACCAAGATCCCGCGCTTCACGTTCGAGAAGTTCCCCAGCACGAAGCCGTTGCTCACCACATCGATGAAATCGGTGGGCGAAGCCATGGCCATCGGACGCACGTTTCAGGAATCCCTCCAAAAAGGCCTTCGGTCCATGGAGACGGGGCTGACCGGGCTCGACGAGGTCGACCCCAGCGCCTATCCAGGATTGGATGGAGGCGTCGTCGGCGGTCCGGCGGCGGCGATCCTGGCGGCCCTCGCGACCCCGCGTCCCGACCGACTTCTCCTGATCGCCCAGGCCTATCGCGAGGGCCTTTCGACCGCCGACATCCAAGCAGCGTGCAAGTACGACCCCTGGTTCTTAGACCGGATCGCCGAGCTGGTCGCCGTCGAGCGCAACGTCCGCCAGAAAGGGCTTCCCGAGACCGCGCCCGGGATGCTTGCGCTCAAGAAATTGGGATTCGCCGACGCCAGGCTGGGGGCGCTGAGCGGCCTCACGCTGGACGAGGTGGCCGAACGCCGGCGCGCGCTTGGCGTCCGTCCCGTCTTCAAGCGGGTCGACACCTGCGCCGCCGAGTTTCCTTCGCGCACGCCCTATCTGTATTCGGCGTACGAAGGGGACGGCTTCGATGCGCCCGAATGCGAGGCGGAGCCTACGGACCGCGACAAGGTGGTGATTCTGGGCGGGGGCCCGAACCGGATCGGCCAGGGGATCGAGTTCGACTACTGTTGCGTGCATGCGGCCTACGCGCTCAGCGAGGCGGGCCTTGAGACGATCATGGTCAATTGCAATCCCGAGACCGTGTCGACCGACTACGACACCTCCGACCGCCTTTACTTCGAGCCCCTGACCACTGAGGACGTGGTCGAACTGATCCACGTAGAGAAGCGGCGCGGGCGCCTTCGGGGCGCGATCGTCCAGTTCGGCGGCCAGACGCCCCTCAAGCTGGCCTCGGCGTTGGCCGACGCGGGGATTCCGATCCTCGGCACCGCGCCAGACGCCATCGACCTGGCTGAAGACCGCGAGCGGTTCCAGGTCCTTTTGCGCCGTCTCGGGCTGCGCCAACCGGCGAACGGCATCGCCCGTTCGCCCGCGGAAGCGAAACGGGCGGCGGAAACGGTCGGTTTTCCCTTGGTGATCCGGCCGTCCTATGTGCTGGGCGGCCGCGCGATGGAGATCATCCACGATCACGCCTCGCTTGACGTTTACATTCACGAAGCGGTCCACGTTTCGGGCGAATCCCCTGTCCTGATCGATTCGTACCTCTCCGACGCCATCGAGATCGACGTGGACGCCATCTGCGACGGCACGGACGTCTTCGTCACCGGCATCATGCAGCACATCGAAGAAGCCGGGATCCATTCGGGCGATTCGGCGTGCTCGCTGCCGCCCCATTCGCTTGATGCGGCGACGCTCGCCGAGCTCGGCCGCCAGACCGAGGCGCTGGCGCTGGCGCTTGGCGTGGTCGGCCTCATGAATATCCAGTTCGCGATCAAGGACGACGCAGTCTACGTGCTCGAGGTGAACCCGCGCGCGAGCCGGACGGTTCCCTTCGTGGCCAAGGCCACCGGCGTCCCCGTTGCCAAGATCGCCGCCCGCGTCATGACAGGCGAGAAGCTAAAGCACTTCGGGCTCGAGCCCGCCCGCACCAACGCCCACGTCGCGGTAAAGGAGGCGGTTTTTCCCTTCGCCCGCTTTCCCGACGTGGACGTGATCTTGGGACCCGAGATGAAGTCCACCGGCGAGGTCATGGGGATCGATTCGGATTTCAGCCGCGCGTTCGCCAAGTCGCAACTCGCCGCCGGCAACCCCCTTCCGAACGGCGGCACCGTATTCATTTCGGTCAAGAACCGCGACAAGGAGGCCGCGAGCCTGCTTGCTGGGCGTTTGTCGGAGATGGGATTCGCGCTTGTGGCGACCGCGGGCACGAGCCATTTCCTTGCCTCCCGGGGACTTACGGTGCGGCGCATCAACAAGGTGCTCGAGGGACGGCCCCACTGTGTCGACGCCATCATATCGGGCGAGATAGATTTGATCATCAATACAACCGAAGGCGCGCAATCTATTGCGGACAGCTATAGCATCCGGCGATCTGCGATCATGCACAATATCTCGTATTATACGACTATGGCGGGTGCTTCGGCGGCGGTCGGCGCCATCGAGGCACTGCGGCGTGGCGGGCTTGATGTGACGCCGCTGCAGTCCTATTTTGTCGGGACGACCTGACCCCTTTCGCGCCGGTGCGCGCGCCTGGGGCCGGTGATTCAACGACCGAGTCTTCGCAAGGTAGGGTGATGGAAAAGATCCCGATGACGTCCGGCGGCCTCACCGAGTTGGAACACGAGCTCAAGCGGCTGAAGACCAAGGAACGGCCGGCCATCATCCGCGCCATTGGGACGGCACGGGAACACGGCGATCTTTCCGAGAACGCCGAATACCACGCGGCGCGCGAGCGCCAGAGCTTCGTCGAAGGCCGCCTCGCCGAGCTCGAGGACATCATCAGCCGGGCCGAGGTGATCGACACCTCGAGCATGAGCGGCGATGTCGTCCGGTTCGGCGCCACCGTCAAGTTGACGGACGAGGATACGGGCGAGGAGTCCACCTATCGGATCGTCGGCTCGCACGAGGCCGAGATCGCGTCGGGCCGGCTTTCCGTCACGTCGCCGCTGGCCCGCGCGCTGATCGGCAAGTCCATGGGCGAAGTGATCGAGGTCACGACGCCGCGCGGCAGCAAGGCGTACGAGATCATCAACGTCGCGTACGGCTGAGCGGCGATCGCCGCGGATGCCCGTGTCGTGTTCTCGCTGATCGCGCCAATGTCCGCTCTCGGCAAAAACCCGAAGATCCCCTCCTCCGGCTCGTATCCGTCTCGTATGTCAGGAATCCGAGCGTAAGCGGACAGCCTCGGGGCAAAAGTGCGGGATCAATCCCTCTGTTCGCGGAGTGGGTTGATCTCGGTATCCCACGGTCTGAAAAACACCTTGTAAGGGGCCATCGTCCTGATGACCCCATGTGGGAAATGGTGTCTGGTGGTGGAAGGCATAGCCCCTTTTGTTGCCGTGTCGGCCATTCTGGCCCTGCAAGCCGGTCGCCGCGACGGGACATGTTCGCCCAACTGCATTCATTTCAACCTGCGAACCGAGGCTCGGGAAGTCCCTTGACGCCGACATCAGTCGCCATCAAGCCGCCCGCCATCGGCTGGC
>JASMAE010000039.1 GCA_030754475.1 Rhodospirillales bacterium | reverse complement strand
GCGCTTGACGACCTCGATCGTCCACGCGGCGCCGGCCATGGCTTTGCGCAGCTTGTCGCCGCCATAGGCGCCGTCGGCGAAGATCTTCTCGAGGAAGGGAAACAGCCGGCGGGTGCGGCGATCCAGCACCAGGACGGCGCCATCGCGGTCCTGCAGGTCGGCTGCATGCACGGCGACATTGAGGATCAGGCCGATGGTGTCGACGAGCAGGTGGCGCTTCTTGCCCTTGATCTTCTTGCCCGCGTCATAGCCCGGGCGGTCGATGCGCGCCCCCCTTTTTCCGCGCCCTTCACGCTCTGGCTGTCGATCACCCCAGCGCTCGGAGACGCCTCGCGCCCCTCCAGCTCCCGGGTCATCAAGTATAGCGCGTGGTGAACCCGCTCGAGCGTGCCGTCCCAGTCCCACAGCATGAGATAGTCGTGCACCGTCGACTTGGGTGGCAGGTCCTTGGGCAACGCGCGCCACTGGCAGCCCGTCTCCAGCACATAGAGAACGCCGTTCATTACCTCGCGCACATCGACTTCCCGCTTCCGGCCGCCATGTTTGGCGGGCGGGATCAAAGGCGCGATCAACGCCCATTCCGCATCGCTCAAATCGCTCGGATACCGAGGCCCTCGGCGCTCGTAAAGACGCCGGTTCTCATCCGTCCACATCGGCCACCCCCATCCTTCCCAACAGATGGCCTATACAGAATCACAACCGATTCTTCACAATCAAGTTCTTTTCGGACGGACACTAAGCAGATGGCCAGCGTCGCCTTCGTCGGGGCCGAGGTCCCGGGCGTCTCGGCCGCGTTGCACGCCGGCGAGCTGACCATGGGGCTGGTGCCACCCAAGGACCTGCGTTTCCACGTGCGCGAAGCGGTGCTCACCGCCGGCGCGCGGCGCATCGGCCACGGCGTCGACATCCTCTACGAGGACGACCCCTACGGCCTCATGGCCGAGATGGTGAAGCGGGGTGTGATGGTGGAGATCCTCCTCACCTCCAACGACGTCATCCTCGACGTTGTGGGCGAGGACCACCCCTTCGAGACCTACCGCACCATGGGCGTGGCGACCGCCCTCTCGACCGACGACGCGGGCGTCTCGCGCATCGACCTGACCCACGAGTTCACGCGCGCGGTAAGGACGTACGACCTGGGTTACGCGGACGTGAAAGAGCTCGCCCGCAACAGCCTGACCTACGCCTTCGTTTCCGGCGAAAGCCTGTGGCAGGAGCCAGCGACGGCCGTCGTGGTTGCCGCCTGCGCGAAGGAGGCGCTTGGGGCGGAGAAGCCGGGCAAGGCATGCGAGAGCTTCCTTGGCGGGAGCGAGAAGGCTCGGCTGCAATGGCGCCTCGAGCGGGACTTTGCCGCGTTCGAGGCATCCTGGCCGACCAATAGGCCGTAGGTCCTCACCCGATCTCGCGACCCCAGGGGAGGATCTGGTGGCCGGCGACGAAGCTGGCGCCGATCACGTCGAGGGGACCGAGATCGTCGAGGGGGTCTTGGGCCGAGCCTTCGAGGCGCACGGTGCCTTCGCCCGTCAAGTTGACCGAGAGGTCGGCGTCGTAGTCCATGGCGACGACGGTGGTGAGCGCGGCCGCGGGACGGTCGGCGTGGGGGATGGTCTTGAGATAGAGGCGGGGGAAGGTGTCGGGGACTTCGAAGCGCTTGCCCGTCACGCGCATGTCGAGGGCGATGACGCGGGTGCCCAGGCGCTCGGTGAAGCCGGAGATGCGCCCCTCCCCTTCCGCGAGCACCATGCGCTCGGCGAGCTTCATGCGGTAGCCCC
>JASMAE010000038.1 GCA_030754475.1 Rhodospirillales bacterium | reverse complement strand
GGCGAGGCAGGCGCCGCGTGCGTTGAAGACACGAACCACGTCGCCCTCCGTAATTCCGCGCGGGGTTGCATCCTCGGGGTGGATTCGGATCGGCTCGCGCCCGCCCACCTTGCTCGCCCGGCTTATCGGGCCCGTATCCAGCTGACCGTGAAGGCGCGTGGCCGGCTGGTTGGAGACGAGATGCAGCGGATAAGCAGTCGCCTTGGAACTTCCCAGCCATTCGGCCGGCTCCAGCCAGGCGGCGTGCCCCGGGCAGTCGTCGTAGCCAAACCCCGCGATGGTCTCCGAGAAGAGCTCGATTCCGCCCGACGGCGTTCTCAGGCGGTTGCGCTGGGGGTCGCGGCGGAAGTCCTCGAAGAGCACGAAGTCGTCGGCGGGCTCGGCGAATTCGACGTGGCCGTCGGCCCAGAAGCTCTCGAAGCCCGGCATCTCCTCGCCAAAAGCCGAGATCTTCTGGCAGGCGACGTCGTAGAGGTGGCGAAGCCACTCCATCTCGCCCCGTCCCTCGGTGAAGGTCTCGGAAAACCCGAGGCGTTCGGCGAGGCCGGCGAAGACATCGAAGTCGTTCCGCGCCTCGCCCACGGGCTCGATCGCCTTGTACATGGCGATCAGGAACCGGTCGCGAGACGAAGCCCCGATGTCGTTACGCTCCAAGGGCGTGGTCGCCGGCAGCACGATATCGGCGTGTCGTGCGGTGGCGGTCCAGAAGGGCTCGTTGACGATCACGGCCTCGGGGCACCGGAAGGCGCGGACCAACCGGTTGAGGTCCTGGTGATGGTGAAACGGATTGCCCCCCGCCCAATAGACGATCTTGATGTCGGGAAGCGTGATTTTGCGCCCATCGTAGTCCATCTCCCCGCCGGGGTTGAGAAGCGCATCCGCGATCCGCGCGACCGGGATGAATGGCTTCACCGGATTGGGACCCTGGGCCATGTTGGGCACCGGCAGCGCCTTTCGCGGAATGCCCGGTCCCCCGATCGAGCCGTAACCGAAACCGAATCCGCCACCCGGAAGCCCGATCTGGCCGAGCATCGCCGCTAGCGTGACCGTCATCCAGAAGGGCTGCTCGCCCTTATCCGCACGCTGCAGCGACCAGGTGGCGGCAATCATGGTGCGCGCCTCGGCCATGCGCCCCGCCAGCCCGCGGATAGTTTCGGCATCGATGCCGGTAATCCCGGCGGCCCAGTCGGCGTCCTTGCCAACCCCATCGGTCTCGCCGGTGAGGTAGGCGCGGAATCGTTCGAACCCGTGGGTATAACGCCCGAGGAACGCGGTGTCGTGCAGGCCCTCCTCATGGAGCCTATGGGCGATCGCCAGCATCAGAGCGGTATCGGTGTTGGGGCGGATCGGAATCCATTCGGCCGCCAGGAACTCCGGCGCGTCGTCCTTGACCGGGCTGATCGAGACGAACTCGACCCCCGCCTCGGCGGCACGGCCAAGCCACTTCTCGTAGCCATGCTCGCCGGCACCGCCGGCGGTGACCTGTCCGTTCTTCAGCGCGAAGCCGCCGAAACCGACCATCAGCCCGGTGTGCTTGACGATGCTGGGCCAGGTCGTCGCCGGGCCGGCAAATGCGTCGCCGCTGCCCACGGGGCTGAGGAACACCTGATTGCCGCCCACCACGTGGGGCATGATCACCATGCCCGCCCCGTAGGAGTAGTTGTTGACCTGATCGACGTAGCCGCCGAAGCCGCTCAAGAATCGGTGGACCAGCGTTTTCGCGTGGTGTAGGCACCCGGCCGAGGACCAGCCGTAGGACCCACCGAAGATGGCCTCATTGCCGTAGGCGCGCTTGACCCGGTCGAGCTCGCCCGCCACCAGGTCGAGGGCCTTGTCCCAGGTGACGCGGACGAACGGCTCGGCGCCGCGCCGCTTGCGGCTCTCCGGCCCCTCCTCCAGCCAGCCCTTGCGCACCACCGGGAAGCGCACCCGGGCCTCGCCCTGAAGCGCGTCGGGGATCGAACGAATGAGCTCACTCGGGAAGGGGTCCTTCTCGAAGGGCGAGACAGCGACGATACGCCCGGCGCACACCTCCGCGGTGAACGCGCCCCAGTGCGAATGCGACTGGTGGAAGGTCGAAGTCATGGACGGTTTCTCCAGCCTTTCGTGCCTCTCCGGCAAGATCGTAGCAGAGCGCCCCCGTCCCTGCGAGCCGCGGACGCCCGAGCAAGTGCCCCCCTTTTGCGCCCGCCG
>JASMAE010000037.1 GCA_030754475.1 Rhodospirillales bacterium | reverse complement strand
ACGGCGCCGCAGTCGTCGGCGAGGTCGGAGAGACCCGCAATCACCACCGGCGGGCGGTCCGCAAAAAGCGCGATAAGCCTTTCCGCTCCATAGGATAAGGAAGGTACGTACCTTGGCTCAGTGCCCCTGTGGCTCCGGCTCCGATTTCGACCAATGCTGCGGCCCCATCATTGGGGGTGCGCCCGCGCCAAGCGCGGAAGCGCTGATGCGATCGCGCTTCGCGGCGTTCGTTCAAGGCGATCTGGATTACATCGAACGCACCCATGCCAAGGAAGTGCGCGACGACTTCAACCGCTCAGCGGCCGAAAGCACGGCCAAGTCGGTTGAATGGGTCAGCCTGGAGATTCGCGACACCTTTAGCGGCGGCGAGGACGACGACACCGGCACGGTCGAGTTCGCGGCGCGCTTCAAGAAGGACGGCGCGTTGCAGATTCATCACGAACGATCGAATTTCCGCCGCGAAGAGGGGCGGTGGGTCTACGTCGATGGCAAGATGAACCCCAAGGGAAAACCTCGCCGGGTCGAGAAGGTGGGGCGCAACGAGCCTTGTCCGTGCGGGTCCGGCAAGAAATACAAGAAATGCTGCGGAGTTTAGGAGGCGGATCGAAACCGTGGAACGCCGTTTCTCCTGCACCGCGTGCGGTAAGTGCTGTCACGGCCTGTTGCCGCTGACGATCGATGACGCGCTCGCCCATGCCGACAAATTCCCGCTGGTCGTGATGTGGACGCCGGTGCGCCAGGGAGGGCGGTCCTTCCGCGTCACGGCCGATCTGGGAATCACGATACAGCTCAAGAAACGCAAGCTGGCAGCCGTTCGGATAGCGCCAACGGCCTACATTCCGCGCACCTTTCCCTGTCCCGAGCTGACCGAAGAGGGGCTTTGCGCCATCCACGCCGTGAAGCCCCAGAGGTGTCGGACCATGCCGTTCTCGGCCTACCGTGACGAGAAGGACCAGGATGATTTGATGATTCCCCGGTCCGGCTGGGTGTGTGATACGTCGGACGAGGCGCCGGTTGTCTATCGGGACACAAGCATCATTGATCGGGAAGACTTCGAAGTTGAGCGCGAACGGCTTGTCCGTGACGCGGCGATTTTGAAGCCTTACGCCGAATGGTTGCTCGACAGCGTGCCGTCACTGAGAATGGAACTTCAAAAGATCGCGTTGAAACCGGGCGGCGGTTGGGTTCTGGTCGCCTTCTCCACCCTTATCCCCAGGCTCCCGAAAGTCGATATCTACACTTTCGCTGAGAAACAAGTCCCGGTGATGAAGGCCTTCGCGCAAAGAACCGCGGACAATCCGGGTCTGGCGGAATTTCATCAGCGCTACGTCGATGGCGCGGCGGAGTGGGAAACGCTCGCGCGCACACAGTCATGATACGCGTCATGCGCGTCCGGAAAGAAAACACCTCTCCGCGCATTTTGCGCCCCGACGCCGAGCCACGTTTACGCTTGTGGGGCGCACCCTGAAGGGGCGCGGGCGGAAATCACCGACCAATCGAATAGGCCGCGAATGCGATGCGGCCCCCGGCAGCCTGTATTCAACCCGGGCACACGCCTCGCGACACCTCGCAACGCCCGTCCCTCGACACGAGGGCGACCGTGGCTCGGCTGCTTGGCGCGCGCCCGCGGCTCTCGTCAGGCTGCCTTCTCGGTGATCAGGGCACCGGCGTCCTCGAGCAGCTTTTGCAGCCGCGCGATCTTGTTCCTGCCTTCCTCGCCCAGCTTGCGGATCGGCATGTGCGGCGGGCGCACCTCGCCGATCGGCTGTCCCACCATGCGGCACAACACCTTGCCGTAGTCCTGGTGGCCATAGGTCGGGTGGCCCTCGGCCTGGGTGGAGTCGATGGCCTGGAAGATCTTGGCGAGCCGGTGCGCTTCCTCCATGCGGCCTTCGAACATGAAGTTGAAGAAATCGGCCGACTGGCGCGGGAGATAATTGCCCTGGGGCGAGACCCAGCCCTTGGAGCCGAGCAGGAAGCCCTCGTAGTAGATGCTGGCGAACACCGTCATCACGTCGTCGGTAAGCTCGCGGATGGTCTGCACCCGGGTCAGATCGCCGCTCGATTCCTTGATGTAGCGGATGTTTTCGAGCGATTTCGTCATCCGCGCCACGAGGGCGGGCGAAAGATCAACCTTCGCCGCAAAGGGGTTGTTGTAGAGCATGATCGGGATCGAGATCGCTTCCGAGATGGCGGCGTAGTAGGCGAAAATCTCATCCTCGGTCGGGGTGTAGTAGTAGGGCGAGATGATCATCAGCCCGTCGGCGCCGAGTTCCTCGGCCTCCTTCGAGTACTCTACCGCCGTCGGCGTGTGGGCGTTCATGGTGCCGGCGAGGACCGGCACGCGCCCCGCACTCTGTTCGACGACGGCGGAGATGATCTGGGTCCGTTCTTCCCGCGTCACGCTCAGGAATTCGCCGGTCGAGCCGAGCGCGATCAGCCCCGGAACGCCGTTGTCGATCTGCCAGTCGACGAAGCGGCGGAGCGCCTTTTCGTCCACCGCCGAGCCGTCTTCGGTAAACGGCGTCAACATGACGGTGTAGCTGCCGCGAAACGTTTTCATGTTCCCTCCTCCTTAACTACGCCGCCAGCGGCTCCCAGCCGCTTTCGGCGAGAATCTGGTTGCTAATAATCAAATCCTGGTCGGGGTCGTTCCCCGCGATTTGCAAATCGGCGATGATTTCGATCACCGTGTGCCCTTCGTAGCCGATATCGTTCAACGCCTTGCTGATGGGCGCCGGTTCGACGATGCCGGTGCCGAGGCGCGCGTGCAGCATCTTGTCGCTGGGCGTGTCCGAGATGTGGAGGTTGCAAAGGCGCTCCTTGCCGATCTTGCGGATGCCGTCGGCCGGATCCTCCTTGATGCAGACCGCGTTGCAGACGTCGTAATTCATGCCGACGTTGGCGCGGCCGCATCTCTCGATCACATCCAGGCACTGGTCCACCGTCGGCAGCAGCGCGAACGGGACGTTCTCGACTCCGAGATCGACTCCGGCGCCCTCGGCGTGCTGGCCGAGCTCGTCGAGCGCCTCGACGAACCAGTCCCGGGCCCATTCGAACGGCGGGTCGATCAGGTTCGTCACCACGCCCGGGATGATGCAGACGTTGCGACAGCCGAGCTCGCCCGCGAAGTCGATGATCTCGCGGTAGCGGTCCTTGGTGTAATCGCGCAAGTGCTTACACGGCGAGTTCGGGTTGTTGTCCATCAGCGGATAGCAGAACGAGGTCACCCGAAGCCCGCGGTCGTCGAGCACGGTCTTGATCTCACCACGCTCGGCGGCCGTCATGTCGGCGGGCCAGCAGTGCGGCGGGAAGAGCAGCAGCTCAAAGGTCTTGTAGCCCATATCCGCGAGGTGGATGAGTGCGTCCTTTGCGGAATGGGTCCACATGTAGGAAAAGGTGGTGGCGGAAACTGCGTGACCGGCCATTTTTCGAGCCTCCCGGGGAGATGTTCTGGACCTTCTTCGACCGGCGATCGCGGCGACCTTCCGTCCGCGTGGGCCCGGTGCACAAGGATCCGCGAACGATAGCGTCTCGGCCACGCCATTGCAAACGCCCGGGCGGGCGCCGCCGTACCCCGGCCGGGCCGCGATGCGGTTCGCGCCGATTGCGCAAGCCTTTGGCGGTGCGCCCCTTTTCCCCGTCCGCCCGATTGACATGAATCGGCCCCGGACATAGCGTGACGGAACCGGCGTGTGCCCTGGGGCCGGGATTGCCCGACGCGCCGCCGATCCGATTCCTGCGCGCTTCGCGCCGCGCAACGAATGGGCCAGGACCATGGCTTTCGACCAGCCCTATACGCAGTCCCGATTCCGCGGCCTGATCCATTCGCCCGCAC
>JASMAE010000036.1 GCA_030754475.1 Rhodospirillales bacterium | reverse complement strand
CTCGTCGACGCCGGGAACGTCTTTGTCCCACCGGAGCTGCGTTTTCTTTGCCATCGCCATCCTACCGGGTCGCCGGGTCGGCGGCAGTGCCGAACCCAGCGTACCCGTTCCCCGATTGGTTTGCCCGGTGGTCGAGCCTTTCGCGCGCGTGCTCTCGTTCCGTGTGCTGGCGCCCCCGACCGTGTCCTCGTTCAAGCGTATCCGCCCCGTTGGATGCGCGCAACGACCACAAACTCGCGCCCATTCCGATAAGATTCCGTGAACGCGGCGCACGCGAGAGGCGGTTAGGCGCAAGGGCACTACCCCCTCGGCCGGCGCCGGGTTCGCGGTCAACCCAGACCAGACCTATTTAAGGCATCGCGGATGGGCGCGCCTGATTGCGACCGCATCGCGGTTCCAATCAACCGCGATCCCCTCTACGGTCCAGGCAGTGTCGCCCTCCCAACCATCCGATGCGCCATGCACGAGGTCCGCGAATTCGTCCATGACAGCCGTGCCTGGCCGTTCGTCGAGGCGCGCGCGCTTCTCGAGCGCCTGCGCGCTTCGGCGCCCAACAAGGGCTACGGGCTGTTCGAGACCGGATACGGGCCGTCCGGGCTTCCCCACATCGGCACCTTCGCCGAAGTGGCGCGAACTTCGATGGTGCGCCACGCGTTCTCGCTGATCTCTGAGATGCCGACGCGCCTTTTCGCTTTCTCCGACGACATGGACGGCCTGCGCAAGATCCCCGACAACATCCCCAACGCCAAGGGGATCGCCCCATATGCCGAGGAGAAAGATCAAGACGGTCTCGTTACCCGCAACGCCACCCCATTAACTTCGGTTCCGGATCCGTTCGGGGAGTACGAGAGCTTTGCCCATCACAACAACGCCCGGCTGAGACAATTCCTGGATGCGTTCGGCTTCGAGTACGAATTCAAGAGTGCGACCGAATGCTATCGATCTGGGGTCTTCGACGACGTTCTGTTGCGTGCCCTGGACCGGCATGAAGCGATCACGGATGTGGTGGCACCAACCCTCGGTCCTGAGCGGCGCAGGACCTATACCCCGTTCTTTCCGGTTGTCCGGCGTCCAGACCCGCGGCTCGGAATTGAACGGCTGCAAGTGTTGCATCATGCCGTTATCCGTGAAGCCGATCCAAGTGCCGGCACGGCTGTTTTTCAAGAGCTCGACCCCCGAACCGGCGAACCTGTGGCCGAACCGTTCGAGCATTCGGTCACCGGGGGGAATTGCAAGTTGCAGTGGCGGGTCGACTGGGCCATGCGCTGGGTCGCGCTTGGCGTCGATTACGAGATGTCGGGCAAGGACCTGATCGATTCGGTCCGGCTTTCGGGCCGCATCTGCCGGATCCTCGGGGCGCCGCCGCCGGCGGGCTTCACTTACGAGCTGTTCCTCGACGAGAACGGCGAGAAAATCTCGAAGTCCAGGGGCAACGGGCTCACCATCGACGAATGGCTGCGCTACGGCCCGCCCGAGAGCCTGTCGTACTTCATGTACCACAAGCCGAAGGCCGCCAAGCGCCTCTATTTCGACGTGATCCCCCGCAGCGTCGACGAATATCTGGCGGCGCTGGCGCGCACGGCCGATGAGGACGAGCGCCGGCGCTTGGACAATCCGGTCTGGCACATCCACGCCGGCAGGCCGCCCGACCCACAAGACGGGATCACCTACAACGTGCTCTTGAACCTCGCCACCGTCTGCCATACCGAGGACAAGGCGGTTCTGTGGCAATTCGTCGCGCGCACGCGACCCGGCCTCGCGCCGGAGAACGCACCGGTGATCGACACCTTGGTGGATCGCGCGATCAACTACTACCGCGACTTCGTCAAGCCGTCGCAAAGCTATCGTGCGCCCACCGAGACGGAAGCGCGTGCGCTGGACGATCTCGCACGCGTCCTTGAAGGCCTGCCCGCGGGCGCCGACGCCGAGGCGATCCAGACCGAGGTCTACGAAGTGGGCAAGCGCCATCCCTTCGCCGACTTGCGGGCCTGGTTTCGGGTGCTCTACGAGATATTGCTGGGCCAGCCGCAGGGGCCGCGCATGGGCTCGTTCATCGCCCTCTACGGGATCGCAGAAACGGTGACGCTCATCCGCCGGGCGCTCGCGGGTGAGGACTTGGGGTCCTGAGGGGGTCCGCCTCGGACGCCGCTCAGCCGCTGTGCGCGAAGTCGAAATAGAGAGAGCGCGCGCTTTCGAAGACGGGACCGGCGGCATATTCGCGGTCCTCGAGCCGCCTGCACGGCGCCACCTTGGCGTAGTTGCCGGTGCAGAACAGCTCGTCCGCTTCCAGCAGTTCGGCGAAGGCGATCGGGCGTTCGGCCACGTGAACGCCGGCTTCGCGCAACAGCCCTATGACCCGCCGGCGCGTGATTCCGTTGAGGAAGGTTCCGTTGACGGCAGGCGTCGCCACCACGCCGTCCTTGACGGCGAACAGGTTCATGAACGCGAACTCGGCGACGTTGTGCTCGGGGTCAAGAACGACGGCCGATTCGAAGCCCCTCTCGCGCGCCTCGCGGAGCGCACGCGCGATGTTGGGATACAGGCACGCGGCCTTGGCGTTGGTCGGCGCCATGTCGGGCGCCGGCCGGCGAAAACTGGACAGACACGCGCTGAAGCCTTCGCCCGCGGGCAACGGCGCCGCGTAAAGGGCGAGGGCGAATCGGGTGCTTTCAGGGTCGGGTTCGATGAATCCCTTCTCGGCGAAGAACATCGGACAGATGTAGAGCCCCGTCGCGGGCGGAAAACGCCGAATCCCCTCCCACGCCAGCGCCTCTATCTCGGCCGCCGTATGTGTCGGGCGCAGCCCCATGGCTGTGGCCGATTCGATTACGCGCGCGCAATGGCGATCCAGATCGGGGGCGACGCCGTCGAAGGCGCGGGCGCCGTCGAACACGGTCGACGCCATCCACAGCGCGTGGCTGTTGGCCCGGGCCACGAAAGGGCTTCCGTCGACCCATGCGCCGTCGAAGTAGGTGGTCGCGCCGTCTGTTTCGGTCTTCGCCATGAATCACCTCGTCTCCCGGCCGCGCCGTCCGATCGCCGCATGGTCGCTGCTCGGGCGCGAAAGCTGTGATAGAACCCTCGCGCGAGCGGGAAGGGAAGATGGAACATGGACTTCGAGACCACTATGTGGCCAGGAGCGGGAGGCCGCGACTACGAGTTCCGCGTCCACGCGCTGCCGTGCGAGCGATACGGGCGCGCAGACCGGGGCGTGTGCATCTTCGCGCGTGAGGCGCGAGGCGAATGGAAGGCGATCCTCGTCGAGCACGGCTTCATCGCCGATATGATCCGCAAGGCCGGGACGGACGCCTGTCTCAACAAGAAGGGCGCGAGCCACGTCCACGTGCGCCTCGTCGACCGGCCGGACGCGTGCCGCCGGATCATCGCCGATCTCTTGGCAGAACACGCCGAAGCGTTCGCGCCCGAAGGCTGCAATCGGAAGCCAGCGGGCTAGATCGTTTTCCACGCACGTGGAATCGCACCGGGCGTGCATGCGGGCTGGAGCCGACCAAACGGATAAAGCGCTAGGACCGCCGGAACGGAAACCGGCCCCGTGGCGGGTTTGGCGCGCCGACTTCCGGTTTCGGGTTCAAGGCCGGACATCCCGGCGCGACGTCGTCCAAGCCGCCTACTCGTCACGGGACAAACCGGCCACAAGCGTGAACGTCGGCTTTCATCGCGGCAAGTGGTCGCTCGGCCCTATGCCCCGTGGGACAATTCCGGTTGGCGACGCGTTATTGAAGCATGGGACGCCGCGGCAGGTGGCGTCCCATACACACCCACTCTAATCAGTGGTCGGTCTAACGCTTGAAGACGACTTCGACCCTTCGGTTGGCGTCGCTGCGTTGACCATCCGGTGTCGCCTCGTGGGGATCGTACTTGCCATGAATGGTCTTGGTGAGAATGAGGGAAGGAACCCCGGCCGCTTTCAAGGCCGCGGCCACCGCATCCAACCTTTCGTTCGACAGGATCATGTTGTAGCCGGAAGGGCCGGCACGGTCGGCATGGCCGCTCAGCAGGATTTCGTTCGGTTTGACCTTCTCGAAATCCGATATCACCATTTGGACGACGGCCGGAGCGGCGGCCGTCAACTCGGCGCTGTCGAAATCGAAGAAGACCGTGTACGGGCCCGTTAGTGGCATTGGCTTCGGGGCCGGCATCGGTGCCGGGGTGGGCGCGGCCGCCGCCATCTTCGGTGCCAGCGCGATTTTGACCGCCGCCATCGCCGCGTAGAAACCGGCGCGACAGGCCGCGATGTCTTCGGGCTGGATGTCTTCCTCCTGCTCTTGCATCCAGCAATCGAACATCACCTGTGCCTTTGCCGCGTCGGCCGGGGCTTTTTGGTCGGCCCCATTGCCCAGGGCACTGACCAGTTGATCATACGCAGACGTGAGTTGGGCAACCGTATCTTCTGGAAGTCGGCGTCGCGAAATCGCCTCGGGATCGACGGTCTGACCCTCGCCCGAGGTCATCGCTCTCATCGCAAAGGCATCGGAGTCACGAAAGTCGGCCTCGTCGTATTCCGCCCCGGCCAGGTTCACGTATCCCTGGTAGAGGGCAACGTTGAATTCCGAGCCCTGCGGATCCATTTTCTTTGCCCGCTCGAGTTGTAATCCGCCACATCCCGCCAAGACGCCGACGGCGAGCAGGCTGGCGATCAAGCCGGTGCCCGGAAAACGGAGTTTCGTAAGTATTTTATTCTCCTTTTTTTGGTCGCGAAGTTGAGAGATTGGAGCCGTAAGGAACGATTTTTGCGCGTTGCGATCGCCTGCCCGAATCAAAACGTCAGCGGAAACGCCGTCACTGGAAACGCCGTCACTGGAAACAATGTAACTTCGTGCCCGCCGTCGCAGCCCGCTATTTGCCGAACAATCCTTTGACCGCGTCGGTGGCGCCCTCGGTGACGGATTTTCCGATAGCGCCGCCGCCCTCGGTTAGCTTCTTGCCAATATCGCCGGCGCCCTCGGTGACGGCCTTGATGCCCTCCTTGGCGGTGTCGCCCAGTTTTCCGACCATGTCGGTTGCCGTCTTGATCAGGTCGTCGGAGATGGCGCTTGTCACCGCTTTCTGAACCTCGGGGATCAGCACCGCGACAATGCCTTCGGGCGGTAACCCGTTTTCCTTCTTGCCGATGTTGTCCAACGAAATGGAGAAGGGTGGCAGCGAGGTGTCGAGCTTGAGTCCGTCTTGAGAGACGGCGCGCACTTTCACGTCAGTCATGCGGAATTTTTCGATGATCAGCTTCGGCCCCTCCTTGCTGTCACCGTCCTTTGCGGCCGCGGACTTGCCGTCCCCGCCGCCGGTTTTTTCTTTCACGAAAGCGTCGATATTCTTCTGGATAGCGATGAAATTCGAGGTTTGCAGGGATTACTGAATCGATTCACTCGATTTGAGCGGGTTGAAGGTGAATTTGCCGAATTCGGCGATGACGTCCGGCGCGTTTATCGAGATCTCTTTGATCACGATCGTGTCCTCGCCGATCGATCCGATATCAATTTTGACGCTAATATTGTCAAGTTTGAAGACGTGCGGCGTCTTGAAACTCTCTGGATTTCCTATCAATAATCCCGAAAGGTTCGCTTCACCGGAGCTCAGCGATAAGTCCACTTTTTCAAGCGTGACCTCGGATTTGGTCATCTGAGGGCCAAGTTCCTCGACCACTGCCTTGATGACATCGCCAGCACGAAAAATAACCAGGGCGACGGCAATCACGACGATGACGACGACGGCACCGCCACCGTAAATGAGGCCTTTTTTCATGGCATAGTCTCCCTGTTCGAATTGGGTCGAGCCAGTTCCCGCAATCCCCGTTGGATCAACCAGCCGCGCGACAAAATTTTCAGGATCTCCTGGTCGGGAATATGACCTCACTCGATCGGAAGGGCAACATCCTTCGCTGCGCGCCAACGATCGGAACGGGGTCGTGCGCGGCAATCGGTGACGGGGTCCCCGATGGCCTGGTTCTGGGGCCGAAAGCGGGCCTCAAATCCTGATGGCAATCCCGAGCCCGGACCGCGCCGTGTGCGCGGAATCGGCGCCGATTTAACAACATCTTGCGTAGTGCCTTGCCGAATTGGGGCAACTGTTGTATTTCGGGGGTGCTATGGTGACCGGGCAGTCGCGCATCCCGCGAAGTCCGGTCCGACCTCGACACAACCCGGCGCGAACGATCATGAACGACCCCTGGACACCCGAACGAATCGCGGCCCTCAAGTCCTTGTGGGACGTGGGCCTTTCAACCCGCGAGATCGGGCTCAAGCTCGGCATCACGAAGAACGCGGTCGTCGGCAAAGCCCACCGGCTGGGGCTTTCCAAAGGCATCGCGGCTGTCGCCGCGCCTGTCGCCGCGCCGCCACCCGTCGCCCGGCTGGTGCGTCTGGAGACGCTCGGGGTGGGCATGTGCTGCTGGCCGGATGGCGAACCCGGGACGCCTGATTTCCGCTTCTGCGGCGAGCCCAGCCTCGTCGACAAGCCCTACTGTGCCAAACACTGCGACCGCGCCTACGTCCGAAGCGGCAAGGTCACCTCCAACACCGTGGCGGCGTGAACCGGGGGTCGGCGTCCGCCTCGCGAGAGCATCTTTTACGTTCCTGGAATCGCAGCGCGCCGGTGTGCCGGCCGATCCCGCTTAAGCGGGTAGTGCGCTAGACCGATATCCACTTACGTAGGATCGCACCGGACCGCACCGCCTTCCGCCCGCCCACGGAATTGTACGCTTGGGGCGGTCGGGCGGCGGTGCGGGCTGGAGCCGACCAGACGGATTACGCGCTAGCGCCTGACGACGTTCTCGTAGACCAGCGTACCCCCGTTCTCGAGGTCCTTGGCGATCGCGCCGAGCCGGCCGATGACCGCCGTGACCTGGGCCGCCGATACGTCGTCCTCGTATTTGTAGATGAGATCCTCGATGCAGATCTTGCGCGAGCGTTCGCTCATGTTGCCGT
>JASMAE010000035.1 GCA_030754475.1 Rhodospirillales bacterium | reverse complement strand
CCGGCTTGCAGCGCCGCATACACCTCGGCGAATGCGATGGCGGTCGGCGCCGCGCCCAGCGCCTGCCAGCTCGAGACCTGCGCCTTCGACTGCATGGTGCGGATCTTGAGGCCCTTGAGGTCGTCCGGCGTGTTGACCGGCTTCGTCCGCGTATAGACGCTGCGAATGCTGGAATGTGAGGTGCCCATGAGGGTCGCGTCAAGCGTCTCTTTCACCAGTCGCGCCACCTCGGCGAACACCGGACCGTCGGTGTCGACAATCCTCGCGCGGTGCTCGAGGTTCTCGACCACGTACGGCACCGAAAGGATACTGATCGCCGGGATGAAGGGGCCGCCGGTGGCGGCGCTGATATCGGTGCAGTCGACGGTGCCGATCTTCAAGTTCTCGATCAACTGCGGCGCGTCGCCGAGCTGGCCGGCGCCGAGCACCTTGACCGCGATACGCCCGTTCGATTTGGCCTCGACCGTCTTCTTGAAGTGCTGCCACTGAATCTCCTTGTAGCCCTCGGCGCCCTTGGCCACGGGCTGGTCGTGGGCACAGGTGAGACTGACGTCGGCCGCCGTGGCGGGCGCCGGACCCGCAAGCGCGACCGCGACCAGCGCCGCGGCGCCGAGTGCGGATGCGCCAAGCCGGAAAACGAATTCTGACTGCATTTCTGAGACCCCTCCCTAGTGTGATTCGCCGCCCAGCGATCGAGCACGCGTTCGCGGCGCGATGGTCTTCTATTCCGCGCGCCGGATTTAGCCGGGAATGGCTTGGGAGTCAAACCGATGTGATCTTCCCAAGACCGCCCCGAGTCGATATAAACCCTTGCCGAATCGATCAGCGGTCGCCAAATCCTGCCATTGGAACCCGGCGAAGTTTAACTCCGTCGCCGACAACCGCGGTGCCGGAAAAGGGAACGTAACCGACATGCCGGGACACACCGTATGGTGGATCCTCGTCAAGGTCAACGACCTCGTCTACAAGGTCTTGACCGTCTTCTGCGCGGTCTTCCTCGCGGCCATGCTGGTCACCGTGTTCTACCAGGTGCTGGGGCGTTTCGTGCTCCAAGCGTCGACGCCGTGGGCGGAGGAGACAGCGGTCTTCAGCTTCATCTGGATGGTCCTGTTCGGCTCGGCGCTCGGGGTCCGCGACCACAGCCACCTGGTCGCCGACCTCCTCCCCGAATCCATGGGGCCATTCATCGACAAGCTGATCCCGACGATCACCTACGCGGTCACCTTCACCCTGGCGCTGGCGTTCGTTATCTACGGCGGCGAATACGCGCTGCTGGGGCGGACCCGCGTTTCTGAAACCATGGGGTTTCGCATGATCTTCGTCTATGTGTCGCTGCCGATCTCGGGCGTGGCGATGATCCTGTTCCTGATCGAGCGCACAATCATTACCTGGACCGGGCTGGAGCTTCCCGGATCGCAAAGCAGTGGCGCCGTAGACGAAATCGAACACCCATGATCGCCCTCCTTTTCATCTCGTTCCTGGTCTTCATTCTCCTCCGGATCCCGGTCGGGTTCGGGATGCTGCTGTCGTGTCTGATAGTCATCATGTTCGACGGCCTGCCGCCGATGCTGTTGGCGCTGCGCATCTACGAAGGGCTCCTGCCGTTCCCCATTCTCGCGGTGCCGCTCTTTTACGTCGTGGGCATGCTCTGCAACGCCACCTCGATCACCGACCGGATCATGAACCTCGCCCGGGCGCTGGTGGGGCGGGTCCAAGCCGGCCTCGCCATGGTCAACATCGTCGCCAGCATGCTGTTCGCCGGGGTCTCGGGCTCGAGCACCGCCGACACCGCCGGGATCGGCTCGGTGATCATGCCGCAGATGATCAAGGCCGGATACTCGAAGCCTTTCACGGTCGCGGTGACGGCGGTCTCGTCGACCCTTGGCAACGTCATCCCGCCCTCGATCATGATGGTGATCTACGGCGCCTTCGGGAACGTCTCCATCGGCATGCTGTTCCTGGGCGGGATCATCCCCGGCCTGTTGATCGGTTTCGGACAGATGGCCGTGGTCTACGTACTCGCCCGGCGCTACGACTTCGGCAAGGACGATTTCGCCGGCACCAAGGGCAAGCGGTTCCTGCCCGCGATCGCCGGGGGGCTCGCACCGCTTGGCGTCCCCATTGTGATCATCGGCGGCATCGTCGGCGGGATCTTCACCCCAACCGAATCGGCGTCCGCCGCCATCGTCTACGTGTTGATCCTCGGCATCTTCATCTTCCGCGAACTGAACATCAGGAACTCGATCGAGCTTTTGGTCAACGGCGGCAAGTTCGTGGGCCTGATCATGATCATGACGTCGGCGGCGGCCGTGTTCGGTTGGCTGCTCGCCTTTTACGAGTTCCCCGAGACCACGGTCGGGCTGTTCGATGCATTCGGCGCGGGCCGCTACGGCGTCCTGCTGGCGATCGTCCTCTTGTTCCTGGTTCTCGGGACGGTGCTGGAATCGATTCCGGCGACCATCATGTTCCTGCCGGTGATCCAGGCGCTAGGCGACTCGGCCGGCATCCACCCGGTCCAGTTGGGCGTCATCGTGGTGATGACGACGGCGCTGGGGCTGGTGACGCCGCCGCACGGCGTCTGCCTGCTGGTGGCCTCGAAGATCATGGGCATCCACCCCCGCCGCGCGATGCTCATGACGGTAGCTTTCGGCGGCGTCGCTCTCGCCGTCATCCTGCTCAGCGTCTTCATCCCCGACATCACACTCCTCATCCCCCGCACCCTGATGGCCAAGTACTTCTGAGGCCCGAGCGCCGCGACCAAGCGAAGACCGGCGCGGCGAAGGCGGCCGGGTGACGCCGTAGAGGCGCTTCATGGATTTCGAGATCCCGGATGAGACCCGCGTCCTGATCGACACCGTTCGGCGGTTCGTCGAGACCGAGGTGCAGCCCCTCGAGGACGAGGTCGAGGAGCTCGGCCGCGTGCCCGAAATCAAGCTGAACGCGGTCAAGGCCAAGGCGCAAGCACTTGGCCTTTATGCGATGAACATGCCCGCCGACGTGGGCGGCGGAGGCTTAAGCACGGTCGAGACCTGCCTGGTGGAGGAGCAGCTCGGACGCACCTCGGACGCCCTCATCCGACGCATCTTCGGCCAGGTCTATCCGATGCTGATGGCGTGTAAGGGCGCCCAACGGGACGACTACCTGATCCCGACGGTCAAGGGCGAGCGCATCTGCGCCATGGCGATCACCGAACCGGGCGCCGGCTCGGACGCCGCCGCCATCTCGACCACCGCCGTGCCCGACGGCGACGACTGGGTGCTGCACGGTCGCAAGCACTTTATCAGCGACGGCGACATCGCCGATTACGCCATCGTCATGGCGCTCACCGACCGCGAGAAACGCGCCCGCGGCGGCATCACGCTGTTCCTCGTCGACAAGGGAACGCTTGGGTTCTCGGTCGGGCGCGTCCAGCACATGATGGGCCAGCGGGGCTACGGCCACGCCGAGCTCGTGTTCGAGGACTGCCGCGTCGGTTCCGACAAGATCATGGGCGAGCTCGGCGAGGGCTTCCGGCTGATCATGAACACGGTCGCGGCGGTACGCCTCGCCCACATCGGGGCGCGTTCGGTCGGCATGGCGTCAAGGGTCCTCGAGTTGGCGCGAAACCACGCCAATGAGCGCCAGCAGTTCGGCCAGCCCATCGGCCAGTTCCAGATGGTCCAGCAAATGCTCGCCGACATGGCCACCGACATCTTCGCGACCCGCATGATGGTGCTGAACACCGCCTGGGAGATCGACCAGGACCGCGAGGCGCGCGACAAGGTCTCGATGGTCAAGCTGTTCGCGTCCGAAATGATCGGCCGGGTCGCCGACAAGGGCGTCCAGATCTTCGGCGGCATGGGTTACGCCAAGGAGATGCCGCTTGAGCGAATCTATCGCGACAGCCGCGTCTTGCGGATCTACGACGGAACGTCCGAGATCCACCGCATGCTGATCGCGCGCAGCGTGCTGAGGAACGGCTTCGAACCCTAGACCGTTATCCAGTTTTAAGTGGAATCGCACCGGCCCGCACGCCTATCCGGCCGCCCACGGAATGGGTTGCTTGCGGCCGCCGGGCGGCGGTGCGGGCTGGAGCCGACTAAACGGATAGTGCCCTAGGGTCGGGCACAAAACGGCATTCGCGCTTCGGACCTATCCCGCCTTCGCGATTCGGGAGATGGCGTCAACCGCCTCGCGCGCGATCGAAGTTCAGGATGATATTGATGATGATATTGATAAGGTCGTATTGTTTGTGCGGCGCGTAAACGACAACGACCGATCCTAACCCGGGAAGGGAACGAACATGGCGAACGAGACGGATCGCTATCGCGTCGGCTTCGATATCGGCGGCACGTTCACCGATTTCGTCCTCATCGACGGCAAGACGGGTGCAATGCGCATCCACAAATGCCTGACCACGCCCAACGACCCGTCGGTCGGGGCGCTCGAGGGTCTCGAAGCGTTGTTGTCGGAAGCGGGTCTCACGCTCGCCGAT
>JASMAE010000034.1 GCA_030754475.1 Rhodospirillales bacterium | reverse complement strand
GAACTTGCACCATGAAGTACAGCCCCAAGGTGCAGGAACACATCGCCGGCCGGAACCCGGGAATCACCGAAATCCATCCCCTTCAGGACTCGGAAACCATCCAGGGCATCCTCGAGGTTTACCACAAGCTGGAAGGGTTCTTTAAGGAGCTCTCCGGGCTGGACGCCTTCACGTTCCAGCCCGGCGGCGGCGGCCAGGCCGTCTACACCAATGCCTCCGTCGTCAAGGCCTACCACGCGGCCCGCGGCGAGGCGCACCGCGACGAAATCATCACCACCGTCTTTTCCCACCCCGTCAATGCCGCGGCTCCCGCCACCGCCGGCTACAAGGTCATCACCCTGATGCCCGACGAGGCCGGCTATCCGTCCCTCGATGCCATGAAGGCGGCGCTCTCGGAGCGCACCGCCGGCGTCTTCATCACCAATCCCGAGGACACCGGCATCTACAATCCGAGAATCGACCAGTTCGTGGACGCCGCCCACGCCGCAGGCGCGATTTGCTCGTACGATCAGGCCAACCTCAACGGCATGCTGGGCATTATCCGGGCCCGGGAATCCGGATTCGACCTCTGTCACTTCAATCTCCACAAGTCGTTTTCCATCCCCCACGGCAGCGTCGGCCCGGCCGTCGGAGCCGCAGGTGCGAGAAGCGAGCTGGCCAAGTTCCACCCCGTACCCCGGATCGTATTCGACGGTGCGCGGTACGCCCTGGACTACGATCAACCGGACAGCATCGGGCGCGTGCGTTCCTTCATGGGCAATGCCAATTTGGTGCTCAGGGCCTATGCCTGGATCATGCAAATGGGGGCCGCGGGCCTGCGCGAGGTCGCCGAAATCTCGGTGCTCAACAGCAACTACATGGAAAAGATGATCCGGGAGATCCCGGGAGTCGTGGTCCCCTACGCCGAGGGCAAGCGGCGCCTGGAACAGGTGCGCTACAGCTGGGAAAAGCTGATGGAGGATACCGGCGTCGGCACTTTCGACGTGCTCCGCCGGATGGCAGACTACGGTATCCAGCACTACAGCACGAGCCACCACCCTTGGGTCGTGGCCGAGCCCTTCACCCTCGAGCCCTGTGAATCGTACTCCAAGGCCGACATCGACGAATTCGTCGCGGTGCTGCGCCAGATCTCCAAGGAGGCCTACGAGGATCCCAAGCTGGTCAAGAACGCCCCCTATCGTTCGGTGACCCACAAAATCCCCGCGCCCAGCGCCACGGACCCCGAACGGATCACCGTAACCTGGCGTCAGTACAAGCGGAAAAAGAGAGCGCGCGGCGCCGGATAAACCCAAAAGAGGCGATGATGCCTTGTAGGCGTGCGAACGGCGCGCCTAGCGCAAGTTCCGTTTACCCGGCTCCAGTCCGCAACCCCAGCCAAGGCGGGACCCCGCCGTTCCAGCGGGCGCCCTGGGCATGGTACATTGCGCGCATGTCACGTATTCCGCTCCGCGCCGGGGCATGAACCGCTGGATCGTGATCGGCGCCGTCTCGGCCGCCCTTCTCGGCTGCCAGCCGGCCACGATTCTCGACGGACGTTCCGGTTCCCTCGACGGTCGTTCCGGGATTTCGAGTGGGGCGTTGAGCATGGAGCCCCGGCCCGGTGCCACGGTAAGGGTCCGCGTCTACGATACCGCTTCGCCGGTCGCCATCGCGGTCCTGTTCATGGGTGGAAGCGGGAAGTTGCCGCTACAGGCGAACGCCCCGGACTTGCCCGGGTTCCTCGCCGGCAACGCCGAGCGCTTCGCGGCGCACGGCTTTATCACGGCGTTGGTGGATGCGCCTTCGGACCAGCAAGGTCCCGAGGGAATGTCACTCCAGTTTCGCGCCGGGCCGGATCACGCCGCCGACACCGACGCGGTCGTCGCGCGGCTCAAGCTCGGTGCCGACCTTCCGGTCTGGGTGATCGGCGTCAGCCTGGGAACCGTCTCGGCCGCGAACGCCGCCGTCAACGGCCGCCACCCGATCGACGGTGTCGTCCTGGCTTCGTCGTCGATCGCGATCACGCGAATGAACTTGGCCAACGTCACCACGCCGGCACTGATGGTGGCGCACGAGGACGACGGGTGCCGCGGGACGCCGCCCCAAGGCGCGCGCGAGATCGCCCGTGCGCTGACGGGCGCGCCCGTCGCCGAGGTCGAATTCTTCTCGGGCGGCAGGACCGATGGCCGGAACCCGTGCCACCCCGGAACGCCTCACACCTTTCATGGCATCCAGGAAACGGTGGTGGCCTTCATCGCTGAATTCATCAAGGCCCATTCGAACTGAGGACCGCCCGGCCGAGCGGGGGCGTGCGCCAAGCGGCGTACCGGACGCCGAGGGCGAGGCGCACCCACGAGCCAATGCCGTTTGGCGGCCACGCGGTTGGTGGTAACCTGTCCGCGCCCGGCGCGCGATCGCCAAGACCGGGCTTGAGGTCCCATGGATCCCGATACCGAGCGTTTCACGCCCGAGCCGATTCCGCTTTCGTTGATCACCGGATTCCTGGGAAGCGGGAAGACGACGCTGATCAACCGGCTGCTTGCGCGCGACGACATGGACGAGACGGCGATCCTGGTCAACGAGTTCGGCGAGATCGGCCTCGACCACCTTCTCGTCCAGCAGGTGAGCGAAGAGATCGTGCTGCTGCAATCGGGCTGCATCTGCTGCACCGTGAGCGGCGAGCTGGTCGATTCGTTACGCGATTTGTTCGTCCGCCGCGTGCGCGGCGAGATTCCCGCCTTCCGCCGCGTGGTGGTGGAAACCACGGGCCTCGCCGACCCCGCCCCCATCATCCACACCCTGATGGCCGATCCCACCTTGGAGGAACGCTATCGGCTGGACGGCATCGTCACCACCGTGGACGCCTATCACGGTTCCGGCCAGCTCGACGCGCATCCCGAGTCCGTCAAGCAGGCCGCGGTCGCCGACCGCATCGTGCTGACCAAGGCGGACCTGGCCGAGCCCGAAACCGTTGCGCGGTTGCGCGCACGCCTCGCGGGCCTCAATCCGGGCGCTCGGGTGATTGTGGCCGAGCACGGCGACGTGGCGCCGGCGGCGCTGTTCGACGCCGGGCTGTTCGATCCCCAAACCAAGACGGCGGACGTCGAGAGATGGCTGAACGAAGAGGCCTACGCCCGCGGCAGCCGCCACGACGGCCACGACCACGGGCACAACGACGTGAACCGCCACGATGCGCGCATTCGCGCGTTCTGCCTGACGGCGGACGAACCCATCGCCTGGGAGCGGTTCGCCGAGTGGATCGAGATGCTGCTTTCGACCCAGGGCAACAACGTGCTGCGCGTCAAGGGCATCCTAAACGTCGCCGGCGCAGACACCCCGATCGCGATCCATGGCGTCGAGGCCATGTTCCACCCCCCGGCGGCGCTTCCCGCCTGGCGCGGGCCCGATAGGCGCTCGCGCATCGTCTTCATCACCCGCGATCTCGGCCAAGGGGCGATCGAGGAGAGCTTCCGCGCCTTCGTGACCGACCCCCAAGCGGCGGAATAGCGCCGTTCCGCGCGTCAGTCCGAACGCCGCCAGACCACCGGGAACAGATCGCGATCGAGCGGATCGCCGGGTTTCAGGCCCGAATCGCGGATCAGCGTGATCATCTTCTTGCGACGGACGAACCGGGCGTCGTCGCCCGTCCAGCGGGTCGAAAGCGCGCGCCGGCCCTGGGCGCCGGAGCTCCCTCAGGCGAGCGTCAGGATGCGCCGTGGATTCTCGACCAGGATGGCGTCGATCTCGGCCTCGGAAAATCCCTTGTCGCGCATCAGCGGCACCACGTTGCGGAAGATGTGCCCGTAGCCGTGTCCGCCGTACGCCACCAGGCGCGTCTTGGTGCAGATGTCGTGGGAAATGACGATTTGGCTGAGAAACCCGCGCTCGATCAAGGCGCGGATGTAGCGAAGCCGCATGTAGTCGGTGGGAAGGTCTGCGTCGCCGAACCAATAGTATGACGTCTCGATGCCGAAGAAGTCGTACTCGACGACGCAGCCCGTGCCTGCGAGCGCGATGGCCTCGTCCGCCGAAAAGAGAGTTCGGTCGAGGTGGCTCATCACGAGACGGGTCACGTCGCCGCCGGCGCCGGCGATCACGTCGACCACCTCGAAGGGTGCGTCCGAATGACGCCCCGGATGGACGTTGATGGCGGCGCCGGTCTCGCGTTGCGCGACGGCCGCGGCCTGCAGCACACGGCGCTCGAAATCGCGAAGCGGCCACATGCAGCCGATCTCGCCGATGATACCGGCGCGGACGTCGGTGCCCCAGCAGCCCTCTCGTACCTGTCCGACGATCTCGCGGGCGAGCTCGTCGATGGACGCATCCTTGCGCTCGCGGGGGATGTATTCGTCGACGTAGTAGCCGGCGCCCTGGACGATGGGCACACCCGATTCCTTCGACACGTACCTGAGGCCCGCTGGATCGGGCTTGAGGCCGAAGGTGGTCAGATCGACGATGGCGCCGCCGCCGTCGGCGCGCAAGCGCTTGACTTCGTCCAGCGCGACGCTCGGATCGGTCATGTGCTGGTTGCCGAAATCCTGGGTCGAGCGCCGATTGACCTCCCAGACGTTGTCCAGCGAAACCATCACCTCGGCGGCGCCGTCTGCCAGCACCTCCGGGCGCGTGATGTCCCAAAGCAGGTGCTCGTGCATTAGCGTGGGGCCGAGCGCGGCGGGCTCCATCAGCCCGGTGACGGTCTGGATCTTCCCCTTGCCAGCGCGCACTTCAGCCATTCGTCACTTCCCTCGTCGGGCCCCTCGCGCCGGGCCGCGTGGCGCGATCGCGCCGCATATCCCCGCCCGAACCGCGGGCAAACAAAGCCGCAAACTCTTGGTCGAGTTCGTCCTCGTCCACGTTCCGGGTGATGAACACGATTCGGGTCCGCCTGTCCCGCGACGGCCAACGCGAAAGCACAAGCGGCGCATGCAACACGTGGTGGACGCCATGGATCACCGCCGGGCCGTCGAGGCCCGCGACGTTGACGATTCCCTTGATCCTGTAAATCTGGGCGCCCCGCCGCGCGAGCAATCCCTTCAACCAGTCCTCAAGCTCGCCCAGCGCCACCGGCGCGTCCGCACGAAGGCAAAAGGCGCGCGTGTCATCTCCATGCCGGGTCTGCACTCCATCGTGGTGGTGGTCATGGTGGGCCGCATAGGCCTCGTCCCTCAGCCATCCGAGCACGTCGGCGGATCTGGCTTGCGGATCGTAGAGCCCGCCGTCGAAGACGTCGCCCGCCGCGATCGCGCCGTTGACGGCCGTGAGGATGGGCGCCGCAGGATTGAGGCGGCCGAGTCGCGCCCGCAAGGACCGGTCTGCACGCGCCGGTACGAGGTCGGTCTTGGTCAAGACCACGCGGTCCGATACCGAGACTTGCTTGACGGCCTCGTCGCGGCTCGCCAGCGTCGCCAGCCCGTTGAGGGCATCGACGGTGGCGACGACGGATTCCAGCCGATAGCGATGCGCGATGGCGCGCTCTGCGATCAGGGTCTGGAGAACCGGAGCCGGATCGGCGAGGCCTGAGCTTTCGACGATCACGCGGGTGAACGCAGGGATCCGGGCCCGTTCGCGCCGATAGAAAAGATCCGCAAGCGTTTC
>JASMAE010000033.1 GCA_030754475.1 Rhodospirillales bacterium | reverse complement strand
GAACAGGCCGTGTCCCGCCGCCACCTTTTCGATGATCGGTACGTTGCGCACCAGGGAAGCGAACTTGGGCAGGTAGGAATGGGGCCTAGGCCCCAACAGCGCGACAGATTTCTTGACCGGTGGCCCGGCTCTCTCCTCCCTTTCGTACGGATAACCAGCCTGCCCTAGGACGACGCGGCTTCTCTTGATGACGTTGGCCAGGACGACGTCGTTGCCGGGCAACTTGAGCAGCTTCGCCTTGGTCGCGGCGTCGAGCCCATACATGGAATTCACCACGCCGGCGGGATTCATCCTGTCCGGTTCGGCGAACACGATGTCGAAGGCCACCACCAAAGCGCCCATCTGCATGAGGTTCTGCACCATCCTGGCGACGGTGATGCGCGACCATGGCCATTGGCCGACTTCCGAAAGGCTTTCCTCGTCCAGGTCGATGATGGTCACCCGCACGTCGCGAAAGTCGCGAAACTGCTTGGGCGGCGCCGGTATTTCGCGCGGCTTCAGGCGCTGGAACATGTCGAAGGTCTTGGCGCGCACGAACCGAACGGGGTAGGGATCGGCGGCATAGACGACCAGAAAGACGGCAATCAAGCCCAATCCCATCAGCCGGTCCACGGAAAATACGCGGCGCAGCCAGGATTTTCCGGGCGCCGACTTTTTCTCGGATTTTCTCCGAAAAAGCCTACCGATCACCGCTGATCACGGTCGCGTCCGCCGCTCGGACCCTGGCACCGTTTCCCTGTTCGTAACCGCACCCGGCAATCCCTTCGTGCCCCGCCCTTGGCGATGGTTTGTTCAAAGGGCCCCTCCGCTAGGGGCGACGCTTCAAGGATCATTCTATGCAGAGGCGCGCCCGCAGGCAACAGAGTGATTGGTATCGAGGAAACGAGGCGTTAATCGGGATTCCCCATATAGAGCCCTCCCAGCCCGTGAAGTCTGACACCAAGCCCCTCGGCTGACAACCCTTTGTTGTCTCGCGACTGACCTTGATTCGTGTTGATTGAAATGGCTGGGAATGAGTGGCGGCAACCGGATGAAATTGGTTTTTCGCAAGCGATTCGGACACACCGATCCCGCCAGCGGTCTCCTGGAGCAATGTCCCATCGGTCATGCCGAAGCGGGTGTTGGTCTGAGCCGATCAATGCGGCGCAGGATGTCGGCGAACAGCTCGCGCGGGATCGCGACCTCGGCCATCTGGAACACGACGTAGCGCCCGTGACGGACAATCTTGGCGCCGATCTTGACGAGCTTCTCGCGCAGCGTCGTGAGCGACCACTGCTCCACGGCGGCGGGCAGTGCAAGCGTCCGCATGAAGTTGCCGAGGTTGTAGGCGAGGGCGTGAAGCTGGAGCCGGACGGCGTTGTGATCAAACTTCCGGCATGACAGGCGCGTCCAGCGGATCGCGTTCTTGCCCTCCTTGATGTACTGCTCGGCGGTGCCGCGCTTGTTGTAGAACGCGACGACACGCTCGGCGGAGCGGCTCAGGTTGGTGACGATAAA
>JASMAE010000032.1 GCA_030754475.1 Rhodospirillales bacterium | reverse complement strand
ATCTGGGCCTCAACGACGAGACCGTCGAGGGTCTGGCGCGCGGCTCGGGCGACGCCCGGTTTGCCACCGACAGTTACCGCCGCTTCGTCCAGATGTACGCGGACGTCGTCCTCGGTGTCGATCACGGTCACTTCGAGGACCGCCTCCAATGGCACAAGGAGGACAAGGGTTACGCGCTGGACACCGAGTTGGGCGCGGACGACTGGCGGATCTTGCTCGCGGCCTACGAAGGCGTGATCCGCGAGCACCTGGGCCGCGACTTCCCCCAAGACCCGAACGAACAGCTCTGGGGCGCCATCGGCGCGGTGTTCGGAAGCTGGATGAACCCGCGTGCGATCACCTATCGCAAGCTCCACGGAATCCCGGAAGATTGGGGAACCGCCGTCACCGTCCAGGCCATGGTGTTCGGGAACATGGGGCCGGAGTCCGCGACCGGCGTGTGCTTCACCCGCAATCCAGCGACGGGCGAAAGCAAAATGTACGGCGAATTCCTGGTCAACGCGCAGGGCGAAGACGTGGTGGCCGGAATCCGAACGCCCCAGTCCCTGACGATTGCGGAGCGCGAGGCGAGCGGGACGAAGCTGCCGTCGATGGAAGAAGTGATTCCGGAGGCTTTCGTCGAATTGGCCAAAGTCCAGGGGACCCTTGAGAATCACTACCGCGACATGCAGGACGTGGAATTCACGATCGAGCGAACCCGGCTCTGGATCCTGCAAACGCGAGGCGGCAAGCGGACCACCAACGCGGCGCTGAAGATCGCGGTCGACATGGTTGCCGAGGGCCTGATAGACGAGCGCGAGGCGGTCCGGCGCATCGACCCCGCGCAGCTCGACCAGCTCTTGCACCCGATGCTCGATCCCGAAGCCGATCGCGACATCCTTGGCCACGGGCTTCCGGCGTCGCCTGGTGCGGCGAGCGGCAAGGTGGTGTTCAACACGGAGGACGCCGAAGCTTGGGTGGCGCGGGGCGAACGCGTCATCCTGGTCAGGGAGGAGACCAGCCCCGAAGACATCGGTGGCATGTATGTGGCCGAAGGAATCGTGACCGTGCGGGGCGGCATGACCAGCCACGCCGCGGTGGTCGCGCGCGGAATGGGTAAGCCTTGCGTCGCGGGCGCGAGCGAGCTCGGCGTCGATACGAAGGCCAAGACGCTCACGGCGGGCGACAGGGTGGTGCGCGAAGGCGATCGCATCACCATCGACGGCGCCGCCGGCGCGGTGATGCTCGGAGCCGTTCCCACCATTCGGCCCGAGGTCACCGGCGACTTCGCGAAGCTCATGGCGTGGGTCGACGAAATCCGCACGCTTGGCGTGCGCGCCAACGCCGAGACGCCCGAGGATGCGCTGACGGCGTTGGAGTTCGGCGCCGAGGGCATCGGACTGAGCCGCACCGAGCACATGTTCTTCGATCCCGAGCGCATCGTTCACATGCGCGAGATGATCCTCGCCGACACCGAGGCCGAGCGGCGAGGCGCCCTCGGCAAACTGCTTCCCTACCAGCGCCAGGACTTCGCAGCCCTGTTCGAGATCATGGACGGGTTGCCGGTCACCATCCGCTTGCTCGACCCGCCGCTCCACGAGTTCCTGCCGCACACCGCCGATGAGATGGTGGAGGTCGCCACCGCGCTTGGGACCACAGCCGACGAGGTCCGGCTCCGCGCGCTGCGGCTGAGGGAGGCCAACCCGATGCTCGGCCACCGCGGATGCCGCCTCGGCATCACGTACCCTGAGATCTACGAGGTCCAGGCGCGGGCGATCTTCGAGGCCGCCGCCGCGGTGGTGGCGAAAGGCCAGAAGGTGGTGCCCGAAGTGATGATCCCGCTCGTCAGCGTGACGGCGGAATACACGATTCTTGCCGAATTGGTGGATACCGTCGCCGCCGAGGTGATGAAGGAGACGGCGACCGAAATCCCGTATCTTGTCGGGACCATGATCGAGCTCCCGCGTGCCTGCCTGCTCGCGGGAGAAATCGCGAAAAGCGCTCAATTCTTCAGTTTCGGGACCAACGATCTGACGCAAACCGCCTATGGGCTGTCGCGCGACGATTCGGGGAGCTTCTTAGCCGCCTATCACGACAAGGGAATCATTCCGATCGACCCCTTCGTCAGCATCGACGTCGAAGGCGTGGGAGAACTTGTCCGCTTGGGCGTCAAGCGTGGCCGCGCCGTGCGCCCGGACCTCAAGATCGGCATCTGCGGAGAGCACGGCGGCGATCCCGCGTCGGTTCGCTTCTTTCAAGACGCGGGTCTGGACTACGTGTCGTGTTCGCCCTTCCGGGTCCCCATCGCCAGGATCGCGGCCGCCCAGGCGGCGCTCGGCGAGGCGGTCGAGATCGACGCCTGATTCCTGGGCCCCGCGGCCCCGCCGGTCGGGTGCGTTCAGGCGCGCACCCACAATGTGCGTTCAGGCGCGCACTCACAATGTGCGTTCAGGCGCGCACCCAAATTGTCCATTCCGCGAGCGGGTAATCGTGGACCAGGGTTACGTCCGAAGAAAGGTGGCGCTGACAGAAATCGTAAAACCGCATGGGATCGGCGTAATACAGGGATTTCTGCGGCGGTCGGGAACGGTCGAAACCGAGCATGTTGAACGCGAGCCCCTTGCGTGAGGCGGACCAGGTGTCGATGAGGCTCTTGCGCACGTAGTCCTCCCACTCAGCGTCCCGGGCGTCGAGCTTGAGGTTGTGAGTTCCAGAGATCAGCGTGTAGTCGGCGGACCGGGTCGCGCGCGGGCTTTCGACGAAGGACGCCCGGAAGTCGGAGATGTGCCTTTTTGCGTGCGCGAGCATGCCGGCTGAGACGTCGTAACCGACATAGCGTCCGTCTACCATTTCCGGCCGGTCGGCCAGGAAATCGAACAACGCTCCGTACCCGCATCCCAAGTCGTTGATCGAAATGGCGCCCCGGCGATCGTCTGCGTCGAAGATGCCGGCCAGTTGCGCGAACCGCAATCGCTGTCCGGCGTCGTCGCGCCAAAGCACGCCGGCGGGCGTGGCGCCGTGGCGCTCGATCGCCCGCGAGAAATAGTCGGCAATGGGCGCCAGAAGGCGCGGCCCGTCGCTCAGGTCTCGTACCGACATGGGGGCGCCCGGCCAGGTGTCCTAAAAACGCGCCCAATCGGGTTTGCTGGGCTCGAGCACGGCGTCCGCGCAATGGAACGCGATGCCGGACGCGGCCGCGCGTTCGAGGTGTTCGAGACGCATCAGCGCGAGGCCCGCCCCGTCCCGGCCCGAGCGCATCTCGCCGGCCTCCTTTCCGTCGAGGGTCACCGGCGTGCCGATCGCAGGTGCTGGACCGTGGATGCGGACCGGCACCAGTCGTTTCTTCACGAGGCCCCGGTATTTCGTGCGCGCGGTCAGCTCCTGACCCAGGAAGCAGCCTTTATCGAAATCGACGCCGTTCAATTCCTCGAACCCGCATTCGAGCAGCACCGCCTTTTCCACCACCATGTCTCGGCTGCCGTCGGGAAGGCCGAGCAGAATCCGCGTCTTGTCGTAGGTGCTTGCATCGGCCGACGCGAACGCGGCCCGCTCGAGGGCTCGCTCGGCGCCGTCCCGCGGCAGAAGCGCCCGCGCTCCCGCTTTGGCGAGACGCGGGTCGATGTACACTACTCCGCCACCGAACGACGCCGCGCGACCGGGATCCGCATCCAGGCCCAACGCGCGCGCCGTGCCCTCGCCCATCAGGGCGGCCACGGCGAAGCGATCGGTCACGTCGTCTATGGAGATGTCCGCGCGCAGCTTGTAGACGCGCAAGCGGCGGGCGAGGTCATCGATGCGCGCGCGTTCGCAATCGAGGACCAGCGCGCTTCCCGTATCCACGACGAAGAAGTCGTGGAGGTACTTGCCCTGGGGCGTCAGCAGCGCCGCGTGCACAACCCGCTCGTGCCCGAGCTTATCGAGGTCGTTGGACACTAGGCCTTGAAGGAACGACTGCCGGTCGGAGCCGCTAAGCGCAAGCGCGCCGCGGTCTTCGAGCATCGCGTAGGTTGGTTGGATCATGCCGGGCTTCCCGTCGCCGCTTCGATCATAGACCAGATCGCGGTCGGCCGGTATCGCCTTTGGCGATCCGCTGATCACGTGAATCTGGTCAAATCTCTAGAGTTCGAGCGGGCCGGCGCGATTGAACGGAATCGCGATGCGGTTCCGATCAATCGCGAATCGCTCTAGCGCACCCGCGACGCCATCGCACGCGGCCACGCGGGCCGGTTCGGTGACCGGCCTCAAGCCTTCAGCACGTGCTCGTGCGAATACACCCGCGGCAACTGGTGCTGAATGAAATGCCCGGTGTCGTGGGTGATCTCGGCACGCCCGCGCGGCGAATCGTAGTAGCGGTTCACCAAGTCGTCCTTGGTGGGGACGAACAGCTCCGAGATGCCGCGGACCGGCGGCGTTCCCGGGCTCAGCACCTGCTCGACCCAATGCTGGACGTAGTGCGTCACGCCCACGTGAACCGTCAACGCCAGCTCGCCATGATGCGTCCACTGCCGCTTCGCCGCCGCATCCGGCAGATCATCGAAAAACAGGATCTCGCGTATCATCTTGTAGCCCTCGACCCTGGGCGGGGTCGGCCGGCGGCGGTCGATGACCACCGTGTCGCTGACGAGATAGCGGTTCTGTACGTCGGCCGCGGCGTCAAGCTCGCGGGCCAGCTCGCCCTCGACCGAGTCGCGATACTCGGCGACCGAATCGAACCAGCTCTCGGCAACGATGTCGTAGCGATCCAACGGCTCGACGCTGTCGTGCGGGTTCTTCAGCTCGACCGGACCCGCCACGCAGACGTTGACGCAATGGCCGCGCATGTTCGGAGATTTATCCTGCAAGCGCGGGCCGTAGGAGGCCAGGTACCATTGCTGGAACTCCGCCGGCTCGCGCTCGGCTCGCGCGCGGATGAAGGAAAAGAAGTGCATGGCTACACTGGGCTCCATGGGTCCGGGAGCGCGGCGCGTCGCGGCCTAAAGCGTTTCGCGTTCGACCAGAACCGCGTTGCGGTTGCAACCAGGCGCGCCTATCCGTTCGACTTCGACAGTGTAGACCAGATTCACGCACTCGGCAGATCGCGGCACGCGAATGCAGGCGACCACGATCCGGTCTATGGCGCCTTCGCCACGTCCAAGGTCATGACCCGCGAGCGAAACTTCCACGTGCCTTCGGCCCGGACGACCACGTCGGTGTAGATGCCGCTCGTCTTGAAGTAGAACCCGTCCGGCGTCACTTCGTAATAGAACAGATGCGACTTTACGTGGGCCGTGCCGGCGTCGCCCTTGCTCTCGGTGATCAGGACGTTGCTGACGACGTGCCGTGGAATCAGCGCCTCGGTCAACGTCATCCCCAGCTTGCGAAGCTCCGCGTGGCCGGCGAAGAAACCGCTGATGCCCTGGAAGGTCCCGTCGCTTTCGAAACAAGCGGCCACGCCGTCCGGATCGCCGCCGTCGATCGCGTGGTTGTAGCGCGCGATCAGCTCGTGGATTGCGAACTTGTCGTCGATTCTCATGGAAAAGCTCGATTCATCGCTATCGAGAAGCTGTCGAAAAACGATTGCCGTTGTCGAGGAACGATTGCCGAGGCGGTACCGGCTGTCAAACCGTATATTCGGCCCGTTTTTTCGGCCCGTTGGTTCGGCCCGTTTATTCGGCGAAGCGCGTTGCTAGGTTGCGATCGCCGCCTGGCTGGCCGCCTTGCGGATGAGCGCGTCGGGGATGTCGTCGAACGAGGCGTAGTTCAGCGAATAGAGGTGCGCATACAGCCCGCCTCGCGCCAAGAGCTCGGTGTGGGTGCCGGTCTCGATAATTTCGCCGTCCTGGAGGACGATGATGCGATCGGCGTTGCGAACGGTCGCGAGCCTATGCGCGATGACCATACCGGTGCGCCCTTTCAAGAGCGTCGCGAGCGCATTCTGGATGAGCATCTCGGAATAGCTGTCGATGTTGGCCGTGGCTTCGTCGAGGACCAGGATCGGCGCGTCGGCGACGATCGCGCGCGCGAAACTGACGAGCTGGCGCTGGCCGAGGGACAGGTTCCCGCCCCGCTGGTCGAGCTCGGTTTCGTAACCATCGGCCAGCTTGACGATGAAGTCGTGCGCACCTACGGCGCGCGCCGCGCGCTCGACGTCCTCCCGCGTCGCCTGCGTGGTGCTGTAGCGGATGTTTTCGAACACGGTGCCCGTGAACAGGAAGGGCTCTTGGAGGACCATCGAGACCATGTGCCCGAGCGACGCCTGGGTCACGTCGCGCACGTCGTGGCCGCTGACGATCACTTGGCCGTCCCAGATCTCGTAGAACCGGTGTACGAGCGAGATCGTGCTGGTTTTTCCCGAGCCGGTGGGTCCGACCAGCGCCACCGTCTCGCCGGGCGCGACCCGGAAGCTCACGTTCTTGAGCACCGGCTGGCCGGGGACGTAACCGAACGTCACGTCCCGGAACTCGATCGATCCTTCGCGCGTTTCCAGCGACACCGCGTCGGGCTTGTCGTCGACCTCGAGCGGAACGTCCATCACCTCGAACGCACGGTGGCCCGAGGCCATGGCGCGCTGCATGACGCGGTATTGCATGGTGAGCGAGCGGATCGGGTCGAAGAAGCGCTGTACGTAAAACAGAAACGCCACCATGACGCCGAGATCGAGGGCGTCGTCCAGCACCATCGCGCCGCCGACCACCACGACGATCGCCATGGCGCTGCCGGTCAGGAGATCGACGATCGGCACCATCACCTGGGCGAACTTCGTCGCGCGCAGATGGGCGCGAAGATTGTTGCCCGCGAGATCGTCATAAAGATCGTAGTTGACGCGTTCGCGGATCATCCCCTGGACGGTACGCACGCCGTGAATGCTTTCGGCGAGGGCCCCGTTGGCGATTGAGTTGGTTTCGCGGGCGCGCAAGAACGCCTCACGCGCGCGCGGCAGCCACACGATCCGGACCACCAGCAGCACCGGAACCACCGATAGCGTGAGAAGCCCGAGGTCGAAATCGAGAATCAGGAGCACGACGACGATTCCCACCAGGAGAACGAAATCGCCGATGGCGAACACCGACGTTTCCAGGAATTCCTGCATGGCGTTCACGTCGCCCTGGAGCCGGGACATGAGCCGGCCGACCTCGGTTCGGTCCATGAATGAGAGTGACACGTGCTGGAGATGCTCGAACATGCCGCGCCTGAGCGCGATCAGGACGCGCTCGGCGATCCGCCCGACGATCATCTCCTGGCCGAAGTTGGCGGCATAGTTGACGGCAATCACCGCGGCGAAACCCAGGGCCAGGACGTGCAAAAGCGCGCTGTCCTGCGATTCGCCGAGCAGGGCGTGGTCGATGGCGCTGCGGATCAACAGCGGGATCGACACCTGGGTGGCGGTGAAGACCAGGACGCAAGCGATCGCGACCGCCATCGCCGCGCGGTGGGGGCGGAGAAAGGTGAGGAAGCGCCGGATGACGCGGCCGTCGAACGCGCGGCCGAACATCTCCTCTTCGAAGTGGCTGATCTGGGAGCCGACCACGGCCCTGGGCGGCCTTTCGCCCGGCGCCGGCGCCGTTTTCGTGGCATCAAGCGAGGCCACCGTTCAAGCCCCTTCGGTGGGTTTGTCGCCGCCCGCATCGGCGAAACGGATGCCGGTGTCTTCGCCGGGAAGGATCTGCAGGTCGTACAGGTCTTTGTACCGGCCGCCGGCGGCGATGAGTTCGTCGTGGCGGCCGCGCTCGACGATCCGCCCCTCTTCGATGAAGAGGATTTCGTCGGCGTGCATGAGCGAGCTCAGCCGGTGCGAGATGACGATCGTCACCCGCTTTGCGGCGAGGTCCTTGATCGAGGCGCGGATGCGCTGCTCGGTGGCGGCGTCGATGGCGGCGGTCGAATCGTCGAACACCAGGATCGCCGGCTCGAGCATGATCGAGCGCGCGATCGACAGCCGCTGGCGCTGTCCGCCGGACAGCGAAACGCCACGCTCGCCGACCAGAGTCTGATAACCCATGGGCAGCCGTCCGACGTATTCGTGAAGCTGGGCGTCCCGATTAGCGCGGGCGATCCGTTCGTCGACGGCCCAGGGATCGCCGTAGGCGACGTTGTTCTCGATCGAAGCCGTGAACAGGAAGCTGTCCTGCTGGACGACGCCGACCGCGCGGCGGAGCGATGCGAGGGTGACCGCGCGGATGTCGTGGCCATCGATGGTGATGCGTCCGCCGGTCACGTCGTAGAAGCGCGGGATCAGATGCGCGATGGTCGACTTGCCGCTGCCCGGAGGGCCGACGATGCCGATGGTCTGGCCGGGCCGCGCTTCGAAACTGATCCCGCTCAGGGCCTTGTGGGCGCCGTCGTCTTCGGTGAACGCGAAGTCGACGTCCTCGAACCGAAGCACGCCGTTGCGGATCACGAGTTCTTCGGCGCCGGGGCGGTCCCGGACCCGGGGCTCGAGGTCGAGGACCTCGAAGAACCGTCCGCCGCAGATGGAGGCGCGGGCGAACGCGTTCACCATCATGCCGAGCTGGCGCACCGGCATTTGCAGGATGGTCATGAAGGCCAGGAACTCGGCCAGCGTCCCCACGGTGATCTCGCCCCCGATCACCCTGAGACCCCCAACCCACAACACCAGCCCCATGGCCACGAAATAGGCGAAGGTCATGACCGTGGTGTTGCGGACCCGGATGCCGACCCGATCGTAGGCGAGCGCGAGCGCCTTCAACGAGCTTTCGTCGAACTTCCGCATCTCGTGGGGCTGCGCCGCGAACGCCCGGACCACGCGGATTCCGCCCAGGTTCTCCTCCATCACCTGGGTCAGCATCGCCATCCGGTCCTGCAGGAGAAGCCACATCCACCGAAGCTTGAGCCGCGCGACGGAGGAGCGCCAAGCGACGAACGGAACGAAGCTGAGGCTGAGAAGCCCGAGAACAAGATCGGCGCTGATCAACAGATAGCTTCCGGTTCCGATCAGCGTCGCGAGCAGGACCAAGCGCACGAGAGCCGTGTTGAAGAACATCCGCACGCCCTCGAGGTCGAGCATGCCGCGGGCGATCAGCTCGCCCGTATGAACGCGGTCAAAGAAGCTGAAGCTCAACCGCTGAAGCTGGCGATAGAAATCCATGCGCAGCCGATTGGCGATGCAGTGGCCGACCGAATCGCCGAAGTAGTTGTGCAACATGGTGAACAGGCCGCGGAGCGCGCTGGCACCCAGCAGAAAACCGGCCGCGGTGAGAAGCGCCGCGCGGGCGTCCGCTTCGGCGCCACCGGCAAGGAAGCCGTGGGCGTGGTCCACGGCGTCGCCCAGGAACTGGGGGATCATGAGCTGAAAGAAAGCCGCGATCACGGTCGTGCCGACGGCGATCAGAACCTGCCATGGGTAGCGGAGCGTCAGCCGCGCGATCCGCAGCAGCACCGTGAATTCGACGCCACCGCGGGGATCGTCGTCGGTGGCGGCGAAAGGTCCGAGACCACGGCGCAAGCGGTCGGGTACGCCGTAGCGCGCGGCCATTGCCGATTGAATCTTCACACACAGGCTCGCTTCGTTTGGTCTCGCGGGCCGCGGCGGGTGCGGCTCAGCGGGCAGGTCCCGGCAGGACTCCCACGCTCGAATTCGGACCCAATTACCGCCGCCGGCCACGGATTCGGGCCGAATCCCGGCGGCAACGCCAACTCATACCATCAAAAGAGCCGACGATTCAACATCGGGCCCGCGCTGCCAAGGGCGGGCTCGCAGCCGGCAGAGTCAGCGTCTCGGCGGCTTAGAGCGCGTAATAGACTTCGCCCGTCTCCAAGTAGCGCTCGAGCGCTTCGGCGACGTGAACCGGTTCGATCCGATATCCGGGAATCGCCTCGCCGTCTCTGGTTGCCGGCACGCGGAAGAGGCCGGTGGCGGCCTCGCCGCCGATCCCGACCAGCCTCTCCACAAGTTCGGGAAACGAATAGGGGCGCGGCAGGTCGAGGTTGAAGTGGCGGACTCCGTAAAGGTGCATGGCCATGCCCATCGCGCAGCGGTCGCAGTTGTCGAAATCCCAAACGAATTCCGCGGGCCACCGGTCGCGCGCGCGAAGCCGTTCGATGAGATCGAGACAGCGATCGGGCATGGTCGTCCGCCCGCTCAAGGGTCCGTCGTAAGGCATGTCGGCTCCTCCAAAATGTCGCGCCGGTTCGATTGAACCACGATCGCGATGAAACGCAAGGGCTTCGCATCGATCGCCGGGACGATCGCTGTCTCGGCCAAGCGGGGTCGGATAAGGCATGGACACGCGCGATGGCCGCGATCCGCCTTGACCGAGAAAGGGGTTCGCGACCATAGATGCCGCCCCTATCCTGGATCGTCGGCGCAAACCCCGTCCGGGCTCGCGGCCGATCACCCGAGGGAGAAACGTGATGACCACGGCGAGCATATGCCGCTCACCCAATCGGCCCACCATCATGGGTACGCGCCACATGGTGGCGGCTGGCCACTACTTGGCGGCCCAAGCCGGTCTGCAGGTCCTCGAGGCCGGAGGCAACGCCGTGGACGCGGGCGTCGCCGCGGGACTCGCGCTCAATGTCGTCGAGAGCGAATACGTGGGCTTCGCCGGAGTCGCGCCGATCCTCATTCGCATGGCCGAGACCGGCGAGATGGCGACCATCGACGGCCTCGGCACATGGCCCCAATCGGCATCATGCGAGTACTTCCGCAAGCACCACGGAGGCGAAGTTCCCCAGGGCATCCTGCGCACGGTGGTGCCGGGCGCGCCCGACGCCTGGATCACGGCGCTCGAGTTGTTCGGGACGTTTTCCTTTGGAGACGCCGCCGCCGCCGCCATCCGCTTGGCCCGCGACGGCTTTCCCATGTATCCCATGATGGCGGAGCTTCTGGAGGCGGGGCGTGGGGCGTACGAGCACTGGCCGTCGAACGCCGCGATCTACCTTCCCGGAGGCCGGGCGCCCGAGGTCGGGACGTTGTTCGTCCAAAGCGATCTGGGCGCGATGCTGCAGTACATGGCCGACGAGGAGCACGCGGCCGTCGAAAAGGGGCGCGCCGAGGGCCTTCAGGCGGCCCGCGACGCGTTCTACCGCGGCGACATCGCCGCCAAGATCGTCCGGTTTCACGAGGAAAACGGCGGCCTGCTCGCGGCCGACGACCTCGCCCGATACAGGGCGACGGTGGAAAAGCCCTTCCGCGTCCGGTTCGGCGACGTCGACGTCTATGGCTGCGGGCCTTGGTGCCAAGGACCCATGCTGCTGCAAGCCCTCAGCGTGCTCGACGGTGTCGATCTCGCCGCGCTCGGCCACAACACGACCGATTACGTCCACACGGTGGCTGAGACCATCAAGCTTTCGGCCGCCGACCGCCACGCCTATTACGGCGATCCCAAGTTCGTGGACGTGCCGATGGAGACGCTGCTCTCGGACGCTTACGCCGAAGCGCGACGCAAGCAGATCCGCCCCGATAAGGCGTGGCCTGACATGCCGCCGGCGGGCGAGATCGCGGGCTGGAGCGTGACCGCCAGCGGCACCGCGGCGGGCGGCGCGCCGCCCAAATTCCCGGCGCTCGATACGTCCTACGTTTGCGTAGTGGACGCCGCGGGCAACGCTTTTTCCGGAACCCCCAGCGACGGCTCGATGGCGTCACCGGTGGTGCCTGGGACCGGAATCGTGCCGTCGTCGCGAGGGCACCAGTCGTGGGCGGATCCCGATCACCCGTCTTCGATCGCGCCTGGAAAACGGCCGCGGCTGACGCCCAATCCGGCGCTCGCCATGCGCGACGGCGATTTCGTGATGCCGTTCGGAACGCCCGGCCACGACGTCCAGACCCAGGTCATGCTCCAAGTCTTTCTCAACATGTTCGTCTTCGACATGGAGCCCCAGCTCGCCATCGAGGCGCCGCGGTTCGTCTCGTACAGCTTCCCATCATCGGCCATGCCGCACGAGAGCCATCCCGGGCTGCTGCACATCGAGCCACCCATTCCCGAAGACGTTTTCAAGGCGCTTGGTGAACGGGGCCACGTGGTCGAATGGTGGCCGACCGAGGGCCCGATGTATCACCAGTCGCTCAACTGCGTCTGCCTGGTCCACGCCGATTTCAGGACGGGGGTCAAGAAGGCGGCAGCCGACTCTCGCCGTCCGGCCTACGCGGTCGGCTGGTAGGTGGCCATGGCAAATCCGGACGTCATCGTCATCGGCGCCGGCATCGTCGGCGTTTGCTCGGCGCTCTGCCTCCAGCGCGAGGGATTGCGCGTCACCATCATCACGCGGGATGCGCCCGGCGAGGCGTGCAGCTTCGGAAACTCGGGTGGGATCGGCGGCGGGGTTTCGATCGCACCCCTGTCACTGCCCGGGATCGCGGGCAAGGCGCCGAAAATGCTGCTCGATCCCAAGCACCCACTTTCGGTCCGCTGGGGCTATTTTCCCGCCATGATCCCCTGGTTCTTGCGCTTCGCGCGGTCCAGCGCGCGGGACCGGGTGGAACAGATTTCGGACGCCCGCGCAAGCTTGTTCGCGGTGGGCACCGAAAGCTTCGCGCCGCTGCTCGAGGCTGCCGGCGCGACCGACATGGTGCGCAATACGGGCTCGCTCAACGTCTATGAAAGCCGCGAGTCCATGGTGCTGGCGGGAGTCGGCCGGGAGTATGCGCGCCAGCGCGGCGTCGTCTTCGAGGAGATTGACGGCGACGAGGCGCGGCGCCTCAATCCCATCTTGGGGCCCAAGGTGGCCTGCGCCGTGTTCTTTCCCGACCACGCCCAAACGATCAACCCGCACCGTCTCGTCCAGGTGCTGGCGCAGCGCTTCACGGCCGACGGCGGCGCGCTGGTCTCGGACCATGTCACCGGCTTTTCGTTCGCCGCCGACGGCACGCCCTCGGTGCGAACCCGGGGTGGCGAATACGGGGCCGCAACAGTGGTGATCGCGGCCGGGGTCTGGTCCAAGGCGCTGGCGCGCATGCTTGGCACCCGGGTCTCGCTCGAAGCCCAGCGCGGCTACCACGTCATGCTGCCCGACCCGGGCGTGGACGCGCGTCTCATGACGACGCTCGCCGACCGAAACCTCGTCATGTCGCCGATGGAGCACGGGCTGCGCATCACCGGCATCGCCGAATTCGCGCACCCGGACGCGCCTCCCAACTATGCCCACGCGGACCGCATCCTCGCCCAGGCCGCCGAAATGGTCCCGGGCCTCAACACCGAGGGCGGCACCCGCTGGATGGGACCGCGCCCGGCGACCCCGGACTCGCTGCCGGTGATCGGACGCGCGCCGCACCACGAAAAGGTCGTTTTCGCGTTCGGCCACGGCCAGAACGGCCTTCAGATGGGGGCGATTACCGGAAAGCTGGTGGCCGAACTGGTGGCCGGACGACCGCCGTCGGTCGATCTCGCCCCGTTCCGGCCCGACCGCTTCTAGAGCTTTATCTACTCACGCGGAAAAGAAGACGCCGCTCATGGACGTCCGCGTGCGCAAGGCCATGAACCTGTGCGTCAACCGCGAGGGGATCGTCACGATGCTGAACGGCTACGCGGTTCCGGCGAAGGGATTCACACTGCCGGAAAGCCCGTGGTTCGGGAATCCGTCGTTCAAAATCCGCTACGACCCCGACGAGGCGCGTAAGCTCGTGAAGGAAGCGGGCTACGGTCCTGGCAATCCGGCCAAGTTCACCATGGCGATCTCGCACGGCGGCTCGGGCCAGATGCAGCCCCTGCCGATGAACGAGTTCATCCAGCAGAACTTGAAGGAGTGCAACATCGAGGTGGACTTCGAGGTCATGGAGTGGAAGGCCATGCGCGCGGTCCGCAACAAGGGCCCCACGGATGCCGCCAACAATCGCTATGACGGCGTCGACAACAGCTGGAGCAACGACAAGGCCACCGACTTCGAAACCTTGTTCGGCACCTGGAAGATGGCGCCCAACGGGATCAACTGGGGTGTATCCGATGCGATTGTCGACGGCGTGCTCAAGCAATTCATGGTGACCTTCGACGATAAGGCGCAGGACCTGCTCTTGCGGAAGGCCCACGAGCGCATCGTCGACCAGGCGTACATGCTGTTCGTGGCGCACGACATCAACGTCCACGCGGCGAAGCCCAGCGAAAAGGGGTTCGTGCCCGAGATCAGCTGGTCGAAGGACTTCACGTCGATCAACATCGAGGAATAGAAGGACCTTCGCCTCTTAATCGTTCGGGCCGCCCGGGAAACCGGGCGGCCCTTTCTTTTTCGGCAAACGCCCGACGTCTTATTTCGCGAAGCCGCTTAACTCGGGGCGCGGCGGCGGGCCGAACAGATCCTCCATAAATAGCGCGACCGAAAGCGCGCGGGACTCGGCGAAGCCCTCGTGCATGACTTGCAGTCCCACCGGCAGGTTCGAGCCGAACCCATGCACCGGCGTCGTCGTCGCGCAAAGCCCCAAGATATTGGCCGAATAGGTGTTGCGCCCCATCTGGTCGAGGTAGGTGCGCCCCGTGGCCGGGTCCGGTGCGGCGAGGTCCGCGATCGCCATCGCCACCTTGTCGTTGGTGGGCGTGACCAGCCCGTCGAGGCCGGCCATTGCTTCGGCGATCTTTCGCCGGTGGTCGTCGAGGGCCCACAGCACCCGGATGTAGTCGTCGGCGGCAACGTCCAGCCCGGGCGCAAGCCGGGCCCAGACGTCGCCGTCCATCATATCGCGAGACGCGATGAAGCGCTCGCGGCCG
>JASMAE010000031.1 GCA_030754475.1 Rhodospirillales bacterium | reverse complement strand
GCGACGCGATCGAACGCCTGGTACGCATGATCCGCCGCGCCGCTACACCGCCCAAGCGTCGGCACCCGACAGCGGTTCCCAAGACATCGAAAATCCGCCGGATGGAGGCCAAGCGGCAGCGCGCCGGCCTCAAGCGGATCCGCGGATCGGTGACGCGCGAGAACGCATAAAGGCCATTGATTTCCGGATCAGAGAAACGGGTTGGGGCGGATGAAGACGGCGAGATCGTTATCCACTCACGTGGAATCGCGCCGCGGGACGTCCATCGTTCGTCGCCCATCGTTCGTCAGTGCCGGGCTTGTCCCGGCAATCCACGTCTTCACAAACCCGAGCGGCCGCGATCTTTCGTGGATGCCCGTGACAATCCCCGGGTCGCGCCCGGGGATAGGCATGACGATGGGGAAAGCGCAACGACAATTGGGAATGAGCTGGATGAACCGGAACGCTAGTGATCGGCGCCACTTCGAAAGTGGTATTGCGCGCCCTGGCGGATGCCCGACGGCCAACGCGCGGTGACGGTCTTGAGCTTGGTGTAGAATCGCACACCTTCGGCCCCATGGATGTGGTGGTCGCCGAACAGCGAACGCTTCCAGCCGCCGAAGCTGTGATAGGCGACAGGCACCGGGATCGGCACGTTAATCCCGACCATGCCGATCTGCACCCGGTTCATGAAATCCCTCGCTGCGTCGCCGTCGCGGGTGAAGATGGCGGCGCCATTGCCGTATTCGTGATCGTTCACGAGTCCGAGCGCTTCCTCGTAGTCGGCGGCGCGGACTACGCTCAAGACGGGGCCGAAGATTTCGTCGGTGTAGATTTTCATGTGGCGCTCGACGCGGTCGAACAGCGAACCGCCCATGAAGAACCCGTTTTCGTACCCCTGCAGCGCGACGCCGCGGCCGTCGACCACTAGCTCCGCGCCCTCATTGATCCCGCTTTCGATGTATCCCTCGATCTTCGCCAATGCCTCGGGCGTAACGATGGGACCCATCTCGGCTTCGGGATCGTCGTAGGCGCCGATCTTGAGGCCCCGCACGCGGGGCGCGAGGCGGCCGACGAGCTCGTCTCCGGTTCCCTCGCCCACGGTCACCGCCACCGCCACCGCCATGCAGCGTTCGCCCGCCGAGCCGTAAGCCGCCCCCATGAGGGCATCGACCGCCTGGTCCATGTCGGCGTCGGGCATCACCACCATGTGGTTCTTGGCCCCGCAAAGGGCTTGGACGCGTTTGCCGTGCGCGCAACCGGTGGTGTAGACGTGCTCGCCCACGGGCGTCGAGCCGACAAAGCTGACGGCGGCGACGTCTGGGTGCACGAGCAGGGCGTCGACCGCCTCCTTGTCGCCGTTGACGACGTTGAGCACCCCGTCGGGAAGCCCGGCTTGGGTCGCCAGCTCGGCGAGCCTAAGCGAACACGACGGGTCCTTCTCGGAGGGCTTCAGCACGAACGTATTGCCACACGCAATGGCCACGGGGAACATCCACAGCGGCACCATGGCCGGAAAATTGAATGGCGTGATGCCGGCACAGACCCCGAGCGGCTGGCGAAGCGCAAGCGAATCGACGGCACTCGCCACGTTTTCGCTGTATTCGCCCTTGAGAAGCTGCGGAATGCCGCAAACAAACTCGACCACTTCGAGGCCCCGCGTTACCGAGCCCTTGGCGTCAGCCAGCGTTTTGCCGTGCTCGGCGGACGCGATCTCGGCGAGTTCGTCCAGGTGCGTCACCATAAGCTCGCGGAAACGGAACATGACCTGGGCGCGCCGCGCGGGCGGCGTCGCGGCCCACGCCGGAAACGCGCGCGCCGCCGTGGCCACGGCTTCGCCGACCTCGGCTTCGCTCGCGAGGGACACACGCCGGGCCACCTCGCCCGTCGCCGGGTTGTAGACGTCGCCGAAGCGCCCGCTCTTTCCCTCCGCCTTGCGACCGCCGACGAAGTGGTGAAGCGTCTCGGTCATTGCACCCCTCCTTGCTCGCCTCGCCTCTCTCGAATTCGCGAGGCCTCTCAGATGTCCGCCAGGACCTCTTCGAGGATAGTGCAGATGTCGTCGATGTCGCCTTCGCGGGCCACCAAAGGTGGCGCGACAAGGCCGCAATCGGCGGTGAACTTGACGTAGAGTCCCGAGGCGAAAAGCCGCTTCATGGCCTTTGCGCCGCGCCGCCCGGGTGCGCCGTCGGGCCCGAGATCGAAGGCAGCAAGCATTCCGTACCCGCGCAAGTCGGCGATCCCAGGCGTGCCGCGAAGCGCGAAGAAGCGATCCAGGAAATAGGGCGAGAGCTCGGCCGCGCGCTCGAAGAGCTTCTCGCGCTCGTAGATGTCGAGCGTCGCCAGCGCCGCAGCGCAAGCGGCCGGGTGCGCGCCGAAGGTATAGCCGTGAAAGAACTCGACCGCGCCGTCGGGCGCGGCGTCGACAACGGTCTCGTAGATTTCGTCTTGAACCACCACCGCACCCATGGGCTGGGCGCCGTTGGTGATGGCCTTGGCCATGGTCATGATGTCGGGCGTAACGTCGAAGCTCTGGGCCGCGAAGGCCTTGCCAGTGCGGCCGAACCCGCAGATCACCTCGTCGAAGACGAGAAGGACCCCGTATTCGTCGCAGATCTCGCGCAGGCGCTGCAAATAGCCTACCGGCGGAACCAGAATGCCGGTGGACCCGGCGATGGGTTCGACGAAGCACGCGGCGACGGTCTCGCCGCCATGAAGCTCGCAGATACGCTTCAGATCGTCGGCAAGCTCGGCGCCGGACGCCGGCTGGCCCTTGGTGAAGCGGTCTTCAGGATTCCAGGTGTGGCGCATGTGGACGACGCCGGGCATGACGGCGCCGAACGCCTCGCGGTTCTTCATGAGACCCGCGAGCGAGGTGCCGCCGATGTTGACACCGTGGTAAGCGCGCTCGCGCGAGACGAAACGCTGCCGCTGCCCCTCGCCGCGGGCGTGGTGATAGGCCATGGCGATCTTGAGCGCGGTGTCGACGGCCTCGGAGCCCGAGTTGGCGAAGAACACGTGATCGAGCCCTTCGGGCGTGAGCTGGGCGACACGACGCGCCAACTCGAACGACGAAGGATGGCCGAGCTGGAAATGGGTGCAGTAGTCCATTTCCATGAGCTGCCGACCCACGGCATCGGCGATCTCCTTGCGTGCGTGTCCGGCGGCGCAACAGAACAGGCCCGACGACGCGTCGATGATCCGTTCGCCCTTGTGATTCCAATAGTGGATGCCCTCGCTGCGGACGATGAGGCGAGGATCCGCCTTGAAGTCGCGGTTGGCGGTAAACGGCATCCAGTGCTGTTCGAGCGTATTGGTCGCGTACTGTGCCATTCCGGTGCCCTCAATATTAAATAGAATAAAATTTGAAAAAGAATAGTTATGGCGCGGAACATTTCGAATTCAACGAAACATCGCCGCAAAACAACCAGGAATTCGGCGTCGGGCGCTGGCGCGAACGAGAAGGATACGTCGATGTCCGGAACCTTGTCCACCCCGGCGCCGCGCGCCCCGGTAGCGCGCGCCAGCCGGGCCCGATTGGCGCTGGACGGCGGCCGTATCCGGCGCTAGGAACAGAGGTGTCCGCGGGGCCGAGACCGGGCCGTACATGATCCGGTCCCACAAAGCAGCACGGGGGTAATCGGATGCGGATCGGCGTACCAAAGGAAATCAAGATCCACGAATACCGGGTCGGCATGGCGCCCACGAGCGTGCGCGAGGCGGTCCACCACGGCCACGAAGTCGTGGTTCAAACCGGCGCCGGAGCCGGCATCGGGGTAGACGACACGGAATACGAAAGCGCCGGCGCCGGGATCGTCGATTCGGCGGCCGAAGTTTTTGAGGCCACCGAAATGGTGGTCAAGGTGAAGGAGCCGCAAGCCGCCGAG
>JASMAE010000030.1 GCA_030754475.1 Rhodospirillales bacterium | reverse complement strand
AGAGCGGGCCGGGGATCGTCCGCGCCTAGTGTGACAGCGATGGGCCCAACAATCTCGCCCGCGACGGCAAGCTCTGAGGTCGGCTTGACCCAAGATTCCGGCATTTGCCCCCCGAACGGTCACGATCAGGGCGCAGATCGGTCAATAATAGCCAAACTTCAACGCCCGAGGAGGCGGCTCTGTGTGTGCAAAGCGCACCTAACGGCTCCATCATCGCATGTTCGACGATCGGCGCGTGGCGGACAATTGGGTGTTCTTTCACGCGCCTGCCGATGGAGCCGCGCCGGGGGCACCCGATAGTCGGCTTTCGCGAATGACGAGATAGGTGCCGGAGATAAAGATAATAGCGCCGCCCACCCACGTCCAGATCGTAGGCATCTCGGCGAAGACCAAGTAGCCGGTGATCGCAGCCCAGATGAGGCCCGCGAAGTTGAATGGGAGCAGGACGGTGAGATCCGCCTCCTTGATCGCCTGGTTGAAGCACAAATGGACGAGGGTGGCGAGCACGGCGATGGCGACGAGCCAACCGAGTTCGACGAGGGTCGGGGTTTGCCAGAACGGGATCGCCGCGATCAGCGCGATCGGCGAGATGAACAGGGTTCCGTAGAACGTGATGCTAATCGCAGAATCGGTGCGCGAAAGAATCTTGATGAGGATCATGGTGACGTTCCGACCGAGCGAGCCGAGAAGCGCCAGGAGAGACCCGAGCTCTACGGCGACGACGCCGGGGCGTAGGATGAGCCAGGTTCCCGCGAACCCGACGGCGAGCGCCGTGATGCGCCTGACGCGGATCACCTCGCCCAGCACGATCACCGCGGTCACGGTGGTGAACAACGGCGCCGTGAAGCTGAGCGCCGAGATTTGGGCGAGCGGGATCATGACGAGCGCCATGAAGAGCGACAGCTGAGCGCAACCGTTGATCAGGCCGCGAAGCGCGTGCAGGCCGAGGCGTGGGGTCCTCAAGTGCCGCAAGCCGTGGCGCAGAACCACGGGCGCGAGTATGAGCAGGCTAAAGACGGTGCGAAAGAAGTTGATCTCGAACGGATGGAGATCGGCCCCGAGCAAGCGGACCAGGACCATCATGGCCGTGCCCAACATTCCGGCGAGCAAGATGAGCCCTATGCCCCTAAGGGTGCCCGGTAATTCGCTGATCCATCTCAGCGTAGCGCGCAAGGGTGGCTTCTCCGTGAGAGCGGGCCGGGATTCGGCTGCGCCCATTGTGGCAGCGATGGGCCGGACAGTCTCGCTCGTGGCGGCAAGCTCTCAGTTCGGCTTGTGGCCACACGCAGGACCAGACTACCGCCCGTTACGCCCACCTCACTCCCGTACTCCCGTATCAACCAAAGCCCCCTCCTCGATGATCTGTGTCCCCGGAAAATTCCTAAGCCCACCCACGATTCCGGCATTTGCCCCCTGAACAGTCAAGTCAGGGCGAATACTGGACAAATATGGTCAGACTTCAACGCTAGTCGGGGCGGGTTGGTGTGTGCTGGTGCGTTCCGGAGGGACACGCCGTATCCGTCATGTCGCGGGGAATCTAGTAACCGCCCCGCGCCGCGTCAACGAACCTCGATCCGTCGGTCGCCAAGGTGTCGATAACCCGCGGTCGCCACGCTCGACAGGGCCCAGCCCCGCGGTTAGGATTGTCGCGCCAAACCAGGGCGGAGGATCAGGGGGGGACAAGGCCGGCATCGGCGCGCCGTCTGGGCGCGCGAAGGCCCCCGTCTCCACCGGTTGCGGAATGGACTATATCCTTCGGCGCATTCTCTACGCGATTCCGATTGCTCTCGGCGTCACGGTTATCGTCTTTTCGCTGGTCTACATGGGACCTGTGGACCCGCTGACGGCGGTGACGCCGGACGACGCCGAACCCCACGTCATCGAGATGATCAAGAAGCAATACGGCTTCGACAAGCCGATCCCGGTTCAATACCTGATCTGGCTCAAGCGCGCGCTCATGGGCGACTTCGGCGTGTCTTTGCAGAGCAACCGGCCCGTGATCGAAGAGGTGATCCCCGCGCTTCGCAAAACGATGATGCTGGCGATGGTGGCCACCGGGCTCGCGTTCTCCGTCGCCTTCGTTCTCGGCGTGCTCGCCGCCTATCACAACGGCACCTGGATGGACCGGATCTTCACGGGAACCGCCGTGATCGGGGTCAGCGTGCCGAACTACTGGCTCTCGATCGTTCTGGTGGTCATCTTCGCGGTCGAGTTGAACTGGCTGCCGGCCGTGGGCATGGGGCCGCGCGGCTCGGGCGAGTGGGAGTGGGATCTGGTCCACATTCGTTACCTGATCCTGCCGGTAATCGCGGTCTCGGCAATTCCCGTGGGCATCATCACGCGCACCACGCGGGCCTGCGTTCTCGAGATGCTGAGCCAGGAATTCGTGCCCGCGCTCCATTCCAAGGGCATCACGTCGGTGCGGGTCCTGGTGCACGTGGTCAGGAACGCGGCCCCGACGGTGCTGGCGGCGACGGGTATCCAGTTCGGCCATCTTCTCGGCGGCTCGATCCTGGTTGAGACGGTGTTCGTCTGGCCGGGAACGGGGTATCTGCTGAATGAATCGATCTTCCGGCGCGATTTCCCGGTCCTTCAGGGCACCATCGCCGTGCTCGCGATCTTCTTCGTGTTGATCAACCTGATCGTCGACATCGTCCAGACGTGGCTCGATCCGCGCATCAAGCGAGGGTGATCCAGTGACGACCATGTATCGTGCAAACATTCGAGCCGGCCATGGCTGAGGTGGAGGCACTACGGCCCGGAGCCGAGGCCGAGGTCCCGATCGGCGCGATCGTGGCGCGCGGTTATTGGGGCACAGTCGCCTACCGGTTGAGTCAGGATCCGGTCACCATCGCGTTTGGCGTTGTCTTGATCTTGATCTTTCTCGCCGCGATTTTCGCGCCCGTGCTGGCGCCCCACGACCCCTACAAGACGAACATGCCGATGCGCCTCACGGCGATCGGGACGCCCGGCTTCCTGCTCGGCGGCGACGAGTTGGGCCGCGACATGCTGACGCGCCTTCTCTACGGCGGCCGGGTGTCGCTGTTCATGGGCCTGACGCCGGTGTTGCTCGCGCTTCTGATCGGCGGCTCGCTCGGGGTCACGGCCGGCTTCGTGGGCGGCAAGGTCAACATGGGCATCATGCGGGTCATGGACGTCTTCTACGCTTTTCCGACCGTGCTGCTCGCGATCGGGCTCACCGGCGCGCTCGGGACCGGGTCCAGGAACCTTCTCATCGCGATCACGGTGATCCTGAGCCCCCCCATCGCCCGGGTGGCCGAGAGCGTGACGACGCAGGTGCGCGCCTTCGATTTCGTCGAAGCGGCGCGGGCGAGCGGCGCCGACACCTCCACCATCATCCGCGTGCACGTGCTCAGTAACGTGCTCGGGCCCATCCTCATCTACACGACCAGCCTGGTGAGCGTCAGCATCATCATCTCGGCGGGCCTCAGCTTCCTCGGTTTCGGGGTCACGCCGCCGACCGCGGACTGGGGTCTGATGCTGGCGACGCTCCGCACGACGATCTGGGCCAACCCGTACGTCGCCGTCTTGCCGGGGTTGATGATCTTCATCACGTCAATGTGCTTCAATCTGCTCAGCGACGGCATGCGCAACGCCATGGACATGCGTTTTTGAGGATCGCGGAGGGCATATGACCGACGGCCCGACCCCCGACGCCGTGGCCACCGCCGCGCCCCAAGGCGCCGAGCGGTTCCTTGAGGTTCGCGGCCTCAAGAAGTACTTTCCCGTGAAGGGCGGTGTTCTGAACCGCACGATCGCGCACGTCCAGGCGGTCGACGACATCTCCTTCGACGTCGCCAAGGGCGAGACGCTCGGGATCGTCGGCGAGTCAGGGTGCGGCAAGTCGACCACGGCGCGGCTATTGATGCGGCTGATCGAGCCCGATTCGGGAACCGTCCACTTCGACGGCCGCGTGATCGGTGCCAGCAACGGAATCCCGGTTCGCGAGATGCGCCGCCAGATGCAGATGGTGTTCCAGGATTCGTACTCCTCGCTCAACGCGCGCCTGCCGGTGGAGGCGACCGTCGCCTTCGGTCCCATCGTTCACGGGGTTTCCCGCCCGGAAGCGCGCGAACGTGCGCGAAGGCTCCTCTACGATGTTGGTCTCGACGCGTCCCGGTTCATGAAGCGCTATCCGCACGAGCTCTCCGGCGGCCAGCGCCAGCGGGTCAACGTCGCGCGCGCGCTTGCCCTGCAGCCGCGCGTCCTGATTCTGGACGAGGCGGTCTCGGCGCTCGACAAGTCGGTCGAGGCGCAGGTGCTCAACCTCTTGCTGGACCTAAAGAAGGAATACGACCTCACCTACGTCTTCATCTCCCACGATCTGAACGTGGTCCAGTACGTCAGCGACCGGGTGCTGGTGATGTATCTGGGCCAGGTCGTGGAGATCGGCCCCGTCGACGAGATCTACGCCAACCCGCGGCACCCCTATACGCGGGCGCTTCTGTCCTCGCGGCCCTCGATGGATCCCGAGCGGCGGATCACGGAACCGCCCCTGAGCGGCGATCCGCCCAACCCCATCAACCCGCCCTCGGGGTGCCGCTTCCACACCCGCTGCGCCTTCGCCAACGAGGTCTGTGCGCGGGTGACACCGGTGCTTTCCACATTCGGAGACGATGCCCGCCACGAGGTCGCGTGCCACATGATGAGCCCGGGATCGGGGCACCCGGACGCGCCGGCTCGGGCCTGAGGACGGAGCGCCGAGGGATGGAAGCGGCGGAAAGCACGCAAACGCTGGCAACGGGCGACGGGGACCTGGTCCGGGTCAGCGACCTTCGGGTTCGGTTCGTCACCAAGGAGACCACTGTCTACGCCGTAAACGGCGTCGACTTCTCGCTCGCACCCGGCGAGGTTCTGGGCATCCTCGGCGAGTCGGGGAGTGGCAAGACGGTCACCTTGCGGGCTCTGATCCGGCTTTTGCCTGAGGACCGTGCCCAGGTTTCGGGCCGCGTCCTCGTCGGCGACAACGACATGCTCCGGCTGCCCAAGGGCGATCTCCAGTCGGTCCGCGGCCGCACGATCGCGATGATCTTCCAGGAGCCGATGACGGCCCTCGATCCCGTCTACACCGTCGGCTATCAGATCGCCGAAACCATCGTCCGTCACGAGAGCTGTAGCTGGCGCGAAGCCGAGGCCCGGGCGCTGGATCTGTTTGAGCAGGTTCAGGTCCCGTCGCCGAAGCAGCGGCTCAAATCCTATCCCCACGAGCTTTCGGGCGGACTGCGCCAAAGGGCGATGATCGCGCTGGCGCTCTCGTGCCGGCCGGGCGTCTTGCTGGCCGACGAGCCAACGACCGCGCTCGACGCCACCGTGCAGATCCAGATCTTGCTGCTCCTTCGCGAGCTGCAGAAGGAGATGGGGGTCATCTTCGTCACCCACGACATGGGAGTGGCCGGCGAGATCGCCGACCGATTGGCGATCATGTACGCCGGACGGCTGGTGGAGACGGGCCCCGTGACCCAGGTGATGCGCGAGCCACTGCATCCCTATACCAAGGGGCTCTTGTCCTCGACCGTTCACGGCTCGATGCGCGGCCAACGTTTACAGACGATCGAGGGCTCGCCGCCGAATCTCGAGGAGTTGCCCGACGCGTGCAGCTTCGCGCCGCGGTGCCCGCACGTCCGCGAAGCCTGCCGCGAAGCCGTGCCGGAACCGGTTCAGGCCGCGCCCGAACGGATGGCGCGGTGCATACTGGTCAACCCCGCCTGAGGTCGTTGGCGACGCGGCCGGGAGAAGGACCCGGCCCGCTCAGCTTCCCGGCTTCACGGCGTCCCAGTATTCGTAATTGACGTCCTGCATGATGCGGTTGTGCATGCCGCCCACGCATTCGCGCCGCGCAAACGCGACGCTTCCGCGAAGCGCGCAGGCGTCCACCGCCTCGCGGGCGATCCGGCGCACGAGCGAACCCGTCGCTTCGGCGGCGTTCTGCGCCCGCGCCGCCACCACCCGTCGCAAAGCGGCCTCGAGCTCGTCGTAGGTGACGAAGCGTCCGCGCGGAAGCTCGTTGACCACGTCGTGCGTCATGCGCGCGGCGGCGACGTGCTCGGCGTTCCTGGCCAAATAGGTCTCGGCGATCGGGCGAAGGGCGCGAAGCGTTTCGGCAAGGCGTGCCTTTGCGACCTCATCGCCCGCCTCGGTCGCCGGCGCCAGGATCACCGATTCCCGGACCCGGACCTTGAGGCCGGCGAGGCCGAAACGCGCGCGCACGTCGGCGGCGACCGCCAGCTTGACGGCCTGGAAACGGCGCTCGGCGGTGATGCCGATGGGAACGATTTCGGGAAGCACGATCTCGCGGCCATCCGCCTGGACGCCGATCAGCGCCAGCACCGGCGGGGTTCCGGCCTCGGCGATCATCTCGTAGGCCGTCCCCTTTTTTGGGATGTCACGGTCGGGCTGAAGGCAAAGCGTGGTGACGTCGGCGGCGCACTCGGCGCCGTCGCAAACGAGTTTCACGTCGCCCGCGGCCACCAGCAGCAAAGACTGGGGTTCGGCCGACGCCGGGTGCGCGAAACCGGCGAGCCCAAGCGCCAAACCCGCGGCGCCGATCCAGGGACGCATGGCCAAGCTCCTTACCTATTCGCGCGGGGCGGCACATCCGCAAACGACCGGTCGCCCCAACCGGACGGCGCGACCCGCCTCGAAGATTCTGTCTTACCCTATCATCGAAAGTGTGGTTGAATTTACGTTCTCAGCAGAACGCGGAGCGCAACCGCGCTAGAGCCGTCGCCAACCCAGGCCCCGAGAAGGGGTGGAGACCTCGATCAAGGGGCGCGGAGCGACTAGCCGAAAACCCCATTGGGAGGGATAACATGCATTCCAGTGTTCGCAATCTTCTAAGCGGTGCGGCCGTGCTCGCCGTCGTCGGCCTGATGGGTCCGGGGTCCGCCGAGGCGGCTGGCACGCTCCGCTTCGGGATCAACATCTCGGACATCCCGGCCGCGACGTGTACGCCGACCCACGGCGGCGCGGGCTTCCGGTTCATGGGCTGGACCATCTGCGATGGGCTTCTCTACTACGACATGAACCAGAATGACACGATCCCGGTCGAGATCCCGTGGATCGCCGAGTCGTACGAGGTGCTCAAGGACGACCCGGCGAAGTGGGTGTTCAAGCTGCGCCGCGACGCCAAGTTCCACGACGGAACCCCGATCAATGCCGAAGCGGTGGTCTGGAACTTCGACAAGTTGCACAACACCGATGCGCCCCAGTACGACAAGACCCAGGTCGGGGCCAACGGCTGCTGCATGATGAACATCAAAGGCTACCGAGCGATCGACGAGTGGACATTCGAGCTTGATACCGGCGTTCCGAACTCTTACACGCTGAACCGGTTGCCCTATTACAGGATGGCTAGTCCGACGGCGTGGAAGAAGGCGGGAAGCTGGCTCGAGTTTCTGAAGAATCCGGTTGGCTCGGGCGCCTTTAAGGTCGAGGAGATTGTGCCGCGCGAGCGCGCCGTCCTGGTTCCCAACAAGGACTACTGGAACAAGGACAAGATATCGAAGCTCGACAAGATGATCTTGATCCCGATTCCGGACCACAACGCCCGCGCCGCGGCGTTGCTTTCGGGCGACGTGGACATGATCGAGGTGCCGCCGCCCGACACGATCCCGAAGCTCGAAAAGGCCGGCATGCAGATCATCACGAACAAGTACCCCCACATCTGGCCGTGGTTCCTGCGCGTCGGCGGCAACAAGAAGACGCCGCTAACGGATGTGCGGGTGCGTCAGGCAATCAACCTTTGCGTCAATCGCGACGGCATCGTCCAGATGCTCAATGGGTACGCGCTGCCGGCCTACGGCCACGTGCTGCCCGACAGCCCGTGGTTCGGCAACCCGACGTTCAAGATCAGCTACGATCCGGACGAGGCGCGCAAGCTCGTCAAAGAGGCGGGTTACGGTCCCGGCAATCCGGCCAAGTTCACCATGGCGATCTCGCACGGCGGCTCGGGCCAGATGCAGCCCCTGCCGATGAACGAGTTCATCCAGCAGAACTTGAAGGACTGCAACATCGAGGTGGACTTCGAAATCATGGAGTGGCAGGCGATGCGCGCGGTCCGCAACAAGGGCCCGTTTGACCCCGCCAACGACCGCATCGACGGCATTAACAACAGCTGGGGCACCGCGAACGCGGCGAGCGGCTTCGAGACCCTGTTCGCGTCCTGGAAGATCGCCCGCGGCAAGGGCGGCGTGAACTGGGGCGTAGACGATCCGATCGTCGATGATCTTCTGAAGAAGGTCATGGTCACCTTCGATGCGAAGAAGACTGACGAGCTCCTGACCAAGGCCCACGAGCGCATCGTCGACCAAGCCTACTGGCTGTGGGTGGCGTACGACATCAACGTCCACGCCGCCGCCCCCAAGGTGAAGGGGTTCGTTCCCGAGATCAGCTGGTCGAAGGACTTCACCTCGATCTACATCGAGTAATAGAGAGACTTTCGTCTCTCAATCATTGGGGCCGCCCGGGAAACCGGGCGGCCCTTTCTTTTTCGGCAAACGCCCGACGTCTTATTTCGCGAAGCCGCTTAACTCGGGGCGCGGCGGCGGGCCGAACAGATCTTCCATCAAAAGCGCGATCGAAAGAGCGCGGGACTCAGCGAAACCCTCGCACATGATCTGCAACCCCACCGGCAGGCTTGAGCCGAAGCTCTGCACCGGCGTCGTTGTCGCGCAAAGCCCCAAAATATTTGCCGAATAGGTGTTGCGCCCCATTTGGTCCATGTAGGTGCGCCCCGTGGCCGGGTCCGGCGCGGCGAGGTCCGCGATCGCCATCGCCACTTTGTCGTTGGTGGGCGTGACCAGCCCGTCGAGGCCGGCCATCGCCTCGGCGATCTTTCGCCGGTGGTCGTCGAGGGCCCACAGCACCCGGATGTAGTCGTCGGCGGCAACGTCCAGCCCGGGCGCAAGCCGGGCCCAGACGTCGCCGTCCATCATATCGCGAGACGCGATGAAGCGCTCGCGGCCG
>JASMAE010000029.1 GCA_030754475.1 Rhodospirillales bacterium | reverse complement strand
GTTCCCAATGGAAGGTAAGCCGATATTTTCGTGCGCGCGCTGGAGCCAGATCGAATTCAAGCCCGGCGACGCAAGCGGTTGCCCGAGAATGTCGATTCGATTCGCGCTGACCACCTTTTTCGGCTTAATGCGTCGATCCGTCCCGAGATGATAGGCCAGCCCCCCGCGGAGTACTCCTGCGAGACTCGTAGTGGACCGCTCGCGAGCCTCCCGACGCGCGGATATCGGACAATTTCGGACCAATTCAGGCTGCGATTTTCCGTATATTTTCCGTACATATCAGCCAGAAACGGGCACTTGCCCGCTAACTTATTGAGATAGCTGGCGACCCCAACGGGAATCGAACCCGTGTTGCCACCTTGAAAGGGTGGAGTCCTAGGCCTCTAGACGATGGGGTCGCTAATTGGCCAACGGGCTTGATTAGCCTGCCACAGGCACCGAAATCAAGCCTTAGCGTATGGCGCGGTCCCCGTCAGCCCACGGTGTTGCGCCCGATAGCGCGCTCGCGCTTTGCAAGGCGGCGAGACCGACCATACAATCATTCGGTGGCGGCGGCGAAGCGGCGCGGACCGCCGATCGAACGCGAGGAGAGGACGAGGGATGCTGCAAGGCAAGATCCTGGTCGCCCAGGGGGGCGGTCCGACGGCCGTGATCAACCAGTCGATGGCGGGGTGCGTGATCGAGGCGCGCAAGTTCGCGGGCGTCGAGCGCGTCTACGGCGCCTCCCACGGGGTGCGCGGGATCGTCGACGAGGAGTTCCTGGACTTGACCCAAGAGACCACCCACAACCTCGAGCTCGTCGCCGGGACGCCGTGCTCGGCTTTGGGCTCGACCCGGGACAAGCCCGACCTCGCGTACTGCCGCGAGATATTCAAGGTCCTTCAGGCGCACGAGATATCGACGTTCTTCTACATCGGCGGCAACGATTCGTGCGACACGCTTCGGATCGTGAGCGAGGAAGCGGCGGCGGCGGACTATGCACTACGCTGCATCCACATCCCCAAGACCATCGACAACGACCTCCTTATCAACGACCACACGCCGGGATATCCGTCGGCCGCGCGCTTCGTCGCCTGCGCGTTTGCCGGCGTGAACTTGGACAACGCGGCGCTTCCCGGCGTTTACGTGGGCGTGGTCATGGGTCGGCACGCCGGCTACCTCACCGCCGCTTCGACGCTGGGGCGCAAGTACGACGACGACGGCCCGCACCTGATCTATCTGCCCGAGCGCCCGTTCGGGATCGACGCGTTCCTCGACGACGTGAAGGCGGTTCACGATCGCCTCGGGCGCTGCGTGGTCGCGGTCTCGGAGGGCGTCCACGACGCCTCGGGCAAACCGATCTCCGCCACGATGGCTGGTGGAGTCGAGACCGACGCCCACGGTAACGTCCAGCTTTCGGGCACCTCGAGCCTGGCCGATCTCTTGACCGGGCTGATCCGCGACAACCTTCAGATCAAGCGCGTGCGCGGCGACACGCTCGGCTATCTCCAGCGCTCGTTCCTGGGGTGCGTCTCGGACGTGGACCAACGCGAGGCGCGCGAGGTGGGCGAGAAAGCGGTTCAATTCGCCCATTGGGGAAACAGCGACGGCTCGGTCACGATCCACCGCACCGGCTTCTATTCGGTGGAGTACCGCTTGAGCCCGCTCGAGGCCGTTGCCCGGAAGACGCGCCCAATGGAGGACGCGTTCATCGCGCCCTCGGGCAACGACGTAACCCGGGACTTCCTGCTTTATTTGCGCCCGCTGCTCGGCTCTGGCATGCCCGACGCCTTTCGGCTCAGGTCCAACCGAGTGGAGAAGATCCTGGGCAAGTAACCGCGACACCGTTGGGGCCGCGGCCATCCGATTCGCCCGACCCGTCATAAGTAGAGGTGTTCCGAGGCGTCCGTTCGAGCCTCGGATCATGGTTCGGTGGGTGGCGGCCGGTCCTGACCATCGGGGCGCCGCTCACCACGCGCTGGCGGCGTCGTCGATGAGGAACTGGACCCGCGACCGCCCGCGCCATTGGTCGTGACGCAGCCTTCCTGCCACGTGTACGGGCACACCTTCGGCGTTCAGCAGTCCCTGGCCGAGCCCGCTCGCCAGGCAGCGGAACGCGATCGCCTGCAGGCGTCCCCCACCCGCGCCGGCCAGGTTACAGCGGACGTGGTCGTCTCCGACCACTTTTGCGCCCGAGACCCGGGCGGCGGCGATCACGAAGCGGGGTTCTGGATTGCCCACGCCGAAGGGGGCGAGGCGTTCGAGCGCTTCGATCAACTCGAGCGTCGCGGCAGACACGCTCAACGCGCCGTCGAGGCGAAGCCGGGGTATGCGCGCATCCGCTTCGATCGCGCCGTCGAGGCGCTCGGCGAAAAAGCGGTGCAGATCGTCGAGCTTCTCGCGTGCGGTCCTGAACCCGGCAGCCATGGCGTGGCCACCGCCTTCGGCGATTAGGCCACTCTGGCGGGCGGCGATGATCGCGGCGCCCACGTCCACGCCATCGACCGAGCGCGCCGAGCCGGTCGCCTGGGCGCCTTCGAGAGAGATCACGAAGGCGGGACGGTTGAACCGTTCTTTTAGGCGACTGGCGACGATGCCGACGACGCCTGGGTGCCACCCCTCGCCCGCCGCGAAGACCACGGGGCCGACCGCCGCGGACGCCTCGAGCGCTTGCAGCGCGCCTTCGAGGACCTTGACCTCGATGGTCTGGCGGGCGCGGTTGTGCTCGTCGAGGGTGTGAGCCAGACGCTCCGCCTCGCCCGCATCCTCGGTCGTGAGCAGCCGCACGCCGAGGTCCGACCGACCGACCCGCCCGCCCGCGTTGACGCGGGGGCCCAAGACGAAACCGAGATGGTAGGCGCCGGGGCGCTCGCTCAAGCCGGCGACGTCGGAAAGCGCACTCAAGCCCTGGTTTCTCCTTCCTGCCATCACCCGAAGGCCTTGCGCCACCAACGCCCGGTTGAGCCCGACCAGCGGCATGACGTCGCACACGGTGCCCAGCGCCACCAAATCGAGGTTATCCATGAGGTCGGGTTCGGGGCGGCTGGCGTACCATCCAGCGCTCCTGAGCGCGCGGTTGAGGCCGACGGCGAGCAGGAACGCGACGCCGACGGCGGCGAGGTTCCGGTGCGGACTGGTCTCGTCCAAGCGGTTGGGATCGATCACGGCGACGGCGCGGGGCAGACGCGCCTCCGCCTCGTGGTGATCTACGACGATCACCTCGAGACCCGCGTCCGCGGCCGCATCGAGCGCTTCGAACGCGGCGACGCCGCAATCAACGGTGATGACGACGTCGGCGCCGCCCTCTTTCAGCGAAATGAGGGCGCGGGCGTTGGGTCCGTAGCCTTCACGCAGGCGATCGGGGATGTAGACCTGCGGCGGCGCGCCGACCGCCGTGAGAAATCGCGCGAGAAGCGCCGACGAGGTGGCGCCGTCGACGTCGTAGTCGCCGAAGACCGCGATGCCCTCGCCCTTCTGGATCGCACGCGTCAACCGGTCGATGGCCGCGTCCATGTCGATCAAATGCGAGGGATTGGGCAGGAGATCGCGCAACCGGGGATCGAGGAAGGATTCGGCGGTCTCGGGCGCGATCCCGCGCGCCGCCAGCACGCGGCCGACGATCTCGGGTACGTCCAGGCGTTGCGCCAGGGCCAGCGCCTGACGGCCGTCCACCTCGTTCATGATCCACCGCTTCGACGTGAACGAGCGTTCCACGTCCGGCACGGTGGACGCGGCGGCGCCGAGCCCCAGGTCTTGCGACGCGGTCGGTGCGCCCATCGTCCGGCTCCGGGTTTCAGCCACCGGCGCGCTGCTGGCGCGCCTCGTTCGCGAAGTTCCGGTGGGCCTCGATATAGCGCAGCGTGCCGGTGGTCGAGCGCATCACCATCGAATGCATGATCGCGCATCCGGCGAACGTACGCACACCGCTCAGCATCGCGCCGCCGGTCACCCCGGTGGCGGCGAAGGTCACGTCGCCCCCGGCCATCTCAGCGGCCGAATACTTGCGCCCAAGCTCGGTGATCCCGAGTTCCAGCGCCCGCTTTTTCTCGTCGTCACCGTCAAACACCAGGCGTCCCTGCATCTGGCCGCCGATACAGCGGAGCGCCGCGGCCGCGAGCACGCCTTCGGCGGCGCCGCCGACGCCCATATACGCGTCGACGCCGCTTTCGGCCTGGGTCGCGACGACGACGCCAGCGACGTCGCCGTCGGCGATCAGCATGATGCGTGCGCCGGCTTCGCGAATCTTGGCGATCAAATCGTGGTGTCGCGGCCGGTCGAGGACGCAAACCACCAGATCGCCGATCGCGGCGCCTTTTGCGGCAGCCAGGCTGGTCAGGTTCTCAGCCGGTTCCGCGTCGAGATCGACCACGTTCTCGGGCAGGCCCGAGCCCACCGCGATCTTCTCCATGTAGCGCGATGGGATCTGGAGGAACCCTCCGTTTTCCGCCATCGCGATCACCGAAAGCCCGTTGGGTTCGCCCTTGGCAATGATCGTCGGGCCTTCGAGCGGCAGCAGGGCGACCGCGACCGCGGGTCCCACGCCTTGGCCGACGCGCTCGCCAACGAACAAGAACCCGGCCTCGGCGCCACCCCCGTGACCGATGACGATGGTGCCGTTGATGGCGAGCCGCATAAGCGCCTCGCGCATGGCCTGGGCGGCCGCGCGGTCGGCGGCTTCTTCGTCGCCTCGTCCCATGTAGCGGGCCGCGGCAATCGCCGCCGCCTCGGTGATTCGGACCGCTTCCATGGCGAGGTTTCGGTCGACGGACGCCGGTTCAGCCAATGTTTTCTCGCTTCTGCGCGCGCCGGGATCGCGGCGTATTCACAGGGGTTCGATGCGAATCAGCTGCGGGGCTTCCGTCACGGTGTCCATCCGTTCGATCGACTTGACGGCGCGGAGCATCGCCGCCTCCTCCGTCTCGTGGGTCGTCAAGACGACGGGAACGGTCTCTTCGGGCGCCCGCGCGCGCTGCAAGACCGCTTCCATGGAAATCTCGTTGTCGCGGAGCGCCGCCGCTACGTCCGCGAAGACCCCGGGCCGGTCCACTACCATCAGGCGGATGTAATAAGCGCCGCGGTGATGCGCCATCGGCGCGACCGCAAGGGCCTCGAGTTCGCGCGCCGGCACGCCGAAGGTCGGCGTCGTGCGTTCCCGGGCAATGTCCACGAGATCGGCGACCACGGCGGACGCCGTAGGCCCGGCGCCGGCGCCGCGACCCTCCTGCATCAAGGTGTCCATGAAGTCGCCTTCGGCGACGACAGCGTTGTAGACGCCGTCGATGTAGGCGATGGGGGCGCTCAGCGGCACCATGCACGGGTGCACGCGCTGCTCGATGCCTTCCTCGGTTCGGGTCGCGATTCCGAGCAACTTGACCCGATAGCCGAGTTCGTCGGCGAACCGGATATCCATGGGCGCGACCCGACGAATGCCTTCGACGTAAACGCCGTCGAAGTCGATCCGGCATCCAAAGGCGACGCTGGCCAGGATGGCGAGCTTGTGGGCGGCGTCGATGCCGTCCACATCGAAACTCGGATCGGCCTCGGCGTAACCGAGGTCCTGCGCTTCGCCAAGCACGTCTTCAAACTCGCGTCCGCTCTCGCGCATGGCCGTCAGGACGTAATTGCTGGTCCCGTTAAGAATGCCGTACACGCGAGTGACGCAGTTTCCGGCCAGGCCCTCGCGCAACGCCTTGATCGCGGGGATTCCGCCGGCGACCGCCGCTTCGTACGCCAGCGTTACCCCGGCGTCCTCGGCGGCGAGAGCAAGCTCGATCCCGCTGTGGGCCAAAAGCGCCTTGTTTGCGGTAACGACGTGACGCCCCGTCGAGACGGCGGCGCGGCACACCTCTTTGGCGATTCCCTCCTCACCGCCGATCAGCTCCACGATCACATCGGCGTCCGCCTCGCGTGTCATTGCCATTGCGTCGTCGTACCAGGCAAAGCCATCGATCGCGATGCCGCGGTCCTTGGACCGGTCGCGCGCGGAGACGGCGACGACCGTGATGGGGCGCCCGGCGCGCCGTTCGAGCGCTCGGGCGTTCCGGGCGAGCAGCGTAAGCGTTCCCGCCCCAACCGTTCCCAAGCCGGCGACGGCAACCTTCAGGGCATTTTTCATCGTGGACCAGGGGTAGCCGAAGAGCGACGCCAGTCTACCGGCATTAGGGCGGCCGAGCCAGCGGCCCGGCGGACAGGCGTCTGAGGGCGAGCCGGATTGGGCGTGCCTCAATTCATGAAATAAATCTCGGCCCTGCGGTTTCCTGACTCGCCCGACGGCATGAACTCGAAGTAGAGGGGCTCGGAATCCGATCTCGCCAGAATCGTCATGCGATCGCGACTGACGCCGGTCTGCTCGAGCGCGAACGCCACCGATTCGGCGCGATCCGCCGAAATCCGGAAGTTCACCATCGCGTGGCGCACCGCGTCCATGGTGGGCGTGCGGCTGCTCGCGTGGCCCACGATTCGCACGGAAATACCGTCATCCTGGCCATACAACCGCGAGACCTGCCGCAAGACCCGCATCGCCCGATCGCTGAGACCGGCCGAACCGTTGGCGAACTGGATTGTGGCGACCTTGCGCATACCCGCCATGGCCGTTGGCGCCGCACCGGCGACGCGCCCTGCCTCCGCCGCGGCCGATGGCGGCAGGGGCGATTGAACCCGGGCCCGGGCGCCCAATCCGAGTTGCACGCCCGCAGACGAGACCACCACGGTCTCGAACGCGCCAAAGGCCTCCAGCGCGAGCGCGTTGGCCGGCGGCGCAGCTCCGGCCTCGGCGGTCGGAAGCCGCTGTGCAAGCCGCGCGCGATAGGTCTCTTGGACCCCACCCGGCGCTGCGAGAGAGGACGCATCCGTCTGCGGCGGCCGACGCGGCGCTGGCGGAGCGGCGGCAGGCGCTGGCGGAGCGGCCGCTGGCGCCTTGGCGACCTCGACCGACGGACGCGGCGCCGTGATCGGAGGCGGAGGCGGTGGCGGAGGCCCGGCCGATCCTGTCCGCTGAAGCGTCTCGGTGGGCTCGCCCTGACGCCGGATGACCTCGGACGAATACTGGGCCCTTTCGCGATCCGCGACCAAGCCTTCGACGACCGTTTGGCGCTCCGCGCGGCTCGACGGGCTCGGCCGTTCGGGCGTCGTCGCGAGACTGGGAAACGGTCGGTCTGCCCCTGGTGCGGGCTGATCGCGTTCGGCGGTCAACCGGCTCTCGGTCTCGTCGGCATCATCTTCGACGCCATCGCCGGTGAACACCTTCTCGACGCTCTTGAACCATTCCGCGGGATTGAGCGCGTAGGGCATGTCGGCGCAGCCGCCGAGGGCAAAGGCGAACACAAGGACCGCGCCAATCGCGCGAATCCCCGGCTGAAGTGTCTTTGGGAACGGGCTACGCCCGAAACCGGCTTGTGTCATTCCCGTTTCTCCGATGGCGGATTTGATGCAGTTTCGCATCACGCCCCTTGATCGCACGTTGCTTCACGCAAATTAACGAATTATGAAGGCGTCGCGTCGCGGTTTGTCACGGGCATTAACGCCCGAGCGCGACGGATAATGATAGAGGATTGCGCCATGATCGATCAACCGGGTGCAGAGCAGCGGGTGCCGGAAGGCGCCGAGCTGACCCATGAGATGGCCGACATCGCCCGGCGCGCCCAGCGCCTGGTGGCGGACTTCGTCGCGCGCCAGTCGGTTCTCGGGCCCATCGGGAACGTCGATCCTCTCAACGTCTCGTCCGCTTTCATCGAGATGACGCGGCAGATGATGATGGATCCTGCAGCCCTCGTGGAAGCACAATTCGAACTCTGGCAGGACTATATCAAACTCTGGCGATCGTCGAGCCAGCGCGTATTGGGTCAGGACGCCGAATTCGCGGTCGAGCCCGGCGAAGGGGACCGGCGCTTCAGCCATCCAGACTGGGAAGAGGTCGAGGTCTTCAACTTCATGAAGCAGTCCTACCTGTTGACTGCGCGTTGGGTTCAATCACTGGTCGCAAACGTCGAAGGGCTGGACGAAAAGACGGCGCAGAAGGTGGCTTTCTACACTCGCCAATTCATCGACGCGCTGTCGCCGAGCAACTTCGCGTTGACGAACCCCGAGGTGTTGCGGACGACAATCGAGACCCACGGCGAGAATCTGGTTCGTGGCACCAAGAACCTGCTCGACGATCTGGAACGCGGGCGTGGGATGCTGTCCATCCGCATGACCGACGATACGGCCTTCGAGGTCGGCGGAAACGTCGCCAATACGCCCGGCAAGGTGATCTACCAGAACGAACTGATGCAGTTGATCCAGTACGCGCCCCTGACCGAGACCGTCTACGAGCGCCCGCTTTTGATCATCCCGCCGTGGATCAATAAGTATTACGTCCTCGATCTGGGCGCGGAAAAATCGTTCATCCGCTGGGCCGCCGAGCGCGGCCACACGGTATTCGTGATCTCGTGGGTGAATCCCGACGAGACGCTGGCCGGAAAGACGTTCGACGACTACCTGCTCGAGGGTCCTATCGACGCTATGGACGCCATAGAACGGGCGATCGGGGCAACCGAATTCAACTTGGTCGGCTACTGCATCGGCGGAACGTTGCTCGCGTGCCTGCTCGCTTACATGACCGCCAAGGGCGATCGACGGGTAAAGTCGGCGACCTACCTGGCGGCGCTCGTTGATTTCAGCGACCCCGGCGAGCTCGGCGTCTTCATCGACGAGGAGCAGTTGGCGGAAGTCGAAAGGCGCATGGGCGAGCGCGGCTTCCTCGATGGCCGGGAAATGGCGACCACGTTCAATCTTCTTCGCGCCAACGACCTGATCTGGTCCTTCGTCGTGAACAACTATCTGTTGGGCAAGGATCCCTTCCCTTTCGACCTTCTCTATTGGAACTCGGACTCGACGCGCATGCCGGCCATCATGCACGCGTTCTACCTGCGCACCATGTACCTCGAGAACGCGTTGGCGAAACCGGGCGCGCTGAAGATCGCCGGCGCGCCCATGGACATGCGGGGTGTCACGGTGCCGAGCTTCTGGCTCGCCACCCGCGAGGACCACATCGCACCCTGGAAGTCGGTCTATGCCTCGATGGGCCTTTTTTCCGGTCCAAAGAGGTTTGCGCTCGCGTCATCGGGGCACATCGCGGGCGTCGTCAACCCGCCGGACAAGCACAAGTACGCGTACGCATCCGACGCGCGCACGCCCAGAAACGCGGACGCGTGGCTGAAGGGCGCGAGCGAACGTCCCGGGTCGTGGTGGCCGGAGTGGGCGAACTGGGTGCGCCGGCGGGCAGGAAAACGAACCAAGCCCGCGCCCGTGCCGGGCGCCGGTGGGCTGCCGACGATCGAGGACGCACCGGGCGCTTACGTCAAGGTCAAGTCCGACTGACGGCGGCTTGCAAATTACGGCCCCTTGTTGACACCGATCCCGAGGGGATTAAGATCGCGCCGCCAACGCCGGCCGCGTCCGATCGACACAACCGGCCCGCAACGTCGATGACGACGGTCAGTTTTCACCTTCAATGAAGTTTTCGGATTTCGGCCTTAGCGACCAAGTGCTGCGCGCCGTCGGCGACGCCGGCTACGTCGTGCCGACGCCCGTCCAGGAGCAGGCGATCCCGCATATCTTGACGGGACGCGACATTCTGGCGTGCGCACAGACGGGCACCGGCAAGACCGCTTCATTTACGTTGCCGATGATCGACATTCTGGCGGCCGGACGGAGCAAGGCGCGCATGCCCCGCTCGCTGATCCTCGAGCCGACCCGCGAGCTCGCCGCGCAGGTTGCCGAGGACTTTGCGGACTACGGGAAATACCACAAGCTGGTCAAAGAGCTGATCATCGGTGGCGAATCGATGGCCGATCAGTTGCGCGCCATCGAGCGTGGCGTCGACGTCCTGATCGCGACACCGGGGCGGCTTCTCGACGTGTTCGAAAGGGGCGGCGTGCTGTTGGCGGACGTCCGGATTCTGGTGATCGACGAGGCCGACCGAATGCTCGACATGGGCTTCATCCCGGACGTCGAGCGCATCGTCTCCTTTATGCCCCGGATACGGCAGACGCTTCTTCTGTCGGCGACCATGCCCAAGGAAATCCGACGGCTCGCGGACGCTTTTCTCATCAACCCGAAGGTCATCACCGTTACGCCGTCAGCGACGCCGGCGGAAACGGTCACCCAGGGCTTGATCATGGTCAAGTCCGACGCGCGTTCGGACCCGCGCAGCAGCAACTTGGGCGGCCACAAGGAAAAGCGCGCCTCGTTGCGAGCGGTGCTGTCTCGCGAGGCCGTCACTAGCGCGTTGATTTTTTGCAATCGCAAACGCGACGTCGGCGTGCTTTACCGCTCGCTCTTTCGCCACGGGTTCGACGCGGCCCAGCTCCACGGCGACATGGCGCAACCCGCGCGAACCGCGACCCTCAAGAGATTCAAGAACGGCGAGGTAAAGCTTCTCGTGTGCAGCGACGTCGCCGCGCGCGGGCTCGATATCGAGGGCATGAGCCACGTCTTCAACTTCGACGTTCCGACCCACGCCGAGCACTATGTCCACCGGATCGGGCGCACCGGCCGTGCCGGGCGCGAGGGCCGGGCGTTCACCTTCGCGACGCCCGAGGACGCCAAGTACGTCTCGGCGATCACGGCACTCATCGGCCGACCCATTCCGCCCGTAACCGTCGAGGGCGAGGTTGAGCGCGAACCCCAGCTCGCCGGTGAAGCGGGTGGCGAATTCGAACGCGACCGCGCTCACTCACCCCGTGGTGAGCGCCATGGACGGCGCCGGAGACGGCGCGTGGACGAGCCGCGCTCCGAGGCCCCAGCGCCGAGTCCTTCGGAGAAACCGGAAGCCGGCAAGCCGGCGCGACAGGCACACGTCGTCGACCGGGAAACCGGCAAGCCGGCGCGGCAGGCACACGTCGTCGACCGGGAATCCGGCAAGCCGGCGCGGCAGGCACCCGTCGTCGACCGGGAATCCGGCAAGCCCGCGCGGCAGGCACCCGTCATCGGCATGGGCGACCATGTTCCCGCCTTCATGCGCGGCCCGCTCGAAAAACCGCCGGAAGGTTCGCGGCAGCCCGGCAAGGGCGGTCGAAAACGTCAGACGTAGTAGGATCTCAGCGGGCCGAATCCGTTGAATCCGACCGAGGCGTAGCTCGCCGTGTAGGTTCCGGTGTTCATCAGCTGCACGTGGTCGCCGATCTCGAGGTCATACGGCAGCGTGTAACCTGCGTCTTCGTACAAGATATCGGCGCCGTCGCAGGTGGGGCCGGCGATCACCACCGGTCCCTCGGTCCCGCCATCTTTGGGCGTGCGAATCTGGTATTTGATGGCCTCGTCCAGGGTTTCGGCCAGGCCGCCGAAGGTCCCGATGTCAAGAAAGACCCAGCGCACGTCGTCGTCGTACGCCTTGCGCGAGATCAGCACCACCTCGGCTTCGATGACGCCCGCCTCGGCGGCGATACAGCGTCCCGGCTCGATGGTCATGGCGGGAAGCCGGTTGCCGAAGTGGCGGGTCATCGCCCTCATGATCGAGTCCGCAAAGGTCGCAAACCCAGGTACCGGCGCGACGCCCGGGATCGGTCGGTAACGCACCGGAAAGCCGCCACCCAGGTTGACGGCCTTGATCTCGATGCCCCGCTCGCGGAGATCCGAGAACACCATCGCCGTCCTGCCGATCGCGATCTCCCATTGGCCGGGATCGGTCTGCTGCGAGCCCACATGAAACGAAAGGCCGTAGGTCTCGAGCCCGAGCTCTTGCGCCCGAACCATCAGATCGCGCGCCATGTCGAGCTCGCAACCGAACTTCCGCGACAGCGGCCAGTCCGCGCCCTTGCCAGAGGTGAGGATCCGGCAATAGACCCTGGACCCGGGCGCTGAGCGCGCAATCTTGTTCAGCTCCTCGGCGCTGTCGAACGCGAACTGGCGCACGCCATGGCCGAACGCGCGCACGATCTCGGCCTCCTTCTTGACGACGTTCCCGTACGAGACCCGCTCGGGCGCCGCGCCCGCGGCAAGACAAAGCTCGACTTCGGCCGCGCTCGCGGCATCGAAGCACGATCCAAGCTCGCAAAGTGTCTTCAGGATCTGCGGCGCCGGATTGGCCTTGACGGCGTAATAGATTTCGGCGAGCGGCAGCATGCGGCGGATATCGCCGTACTTGGCGGCCACGCTTTCGAGGTCGACCACCAAGAAGGGTGTCGGGTATCGCCGTTCGTCAAGAAACCGCTCGATCTTTGGGGTCATCGATGACCGTCCCGGCCGGGTCCCAGGGAAATTCCCACACTCGCGTTCCTTTGGCGCCGAGTTATAGGTTGAATCGCCGGCGGCGAAACAGCCTAATTCTGCCCCCGGAGCCGAAGGATTTGCGACGGGCGCGACTGGACGGAGGGGTCAGATCAGACCGGCGAGCGGCGACGAAGGATCGGCATAGCGCTTCTTCGCCATGCGCCCGGCGCGATAGGCGAGCCGACCCGATTCGACGGCCAGCCGCATGGCGTGGGCCATGCGGATCGGGTCCCTGGCCTCGGCGATGGCCGTATTCATGAGAACACCGTCACAGCCGAGCTCCATGGCGAAGGTGGCGTCCGAGGCGGTGCCGACACCGGCGTCCACGAGCACCGGCACGCCCGCCCGTTCGACGATGAGGCGGATGTTGATCGGGTTCTGGATCCCTAAGCCGGATCCAATCGGCGCCGCCAACGGCATGACGGCAACGCAGCCCAATTCCTCGAGGCGCTTGGCCATGATCACGTCG